>NZ_CEYNSH010000002.1:9291-51527 GCF_982872775.1 Psychrosphaera sp.
TAATAAACGTTAAGCGCGCTTTCCATTAACAAAGCACCTTGCCAAAACAAAATTGTGTAAACCAAAGTACTGATAAACGCCGCAGGCCAGCACCACAAACTTTGTCTCATGGCGAGTATCAGGTACAACAAACCAAAGAATACGCCTACGTATTCCCAACCTGACATGGCTTTAAACCCTTCTAACAATTGTTCTGTCATTACTCACCAATACTTCTTTATCTGTTTTTATAAACGTGGCGCTCAGTGTTCACGACTGATTAATCGCTGTGGCCGTATTTTTCAGCCAAATCACCCGGAATAAACTTACACACAAACACGCTAGTTCCGTGTTGCTCAAAACTGCGCTTTAGTTCAGTCGATAAAGCATTCATGACCACATCATACTCACCAAAAAGCTGCGTACTCATTAAATTGGTGATGACTTTGATGTCGTTGTGTTCGTTAATGCGATCGATAAAATCTTTTATCGCCGCGACATAATCCACTTCAGTTAGTGGGTATTTACTTATTTCAACACTTAGTTTCATTAATTACTCTTTTTTCTATTAGAATCCATGGTGTTTTAAAAAACCACTAAGCCAACATTAAGTCGGCTTAGTCGATTTAACCTAGTCGTTTAACATTGGTTATTTAAAACAAAACGTCTACGCGAACGCCAAATACATTTGGCTCACCAAATTGCTCGTATTTTTTAGCCGTGTAAAAATCTCGAGGATCGTTACCAAAGTAGAAACCACGAACGCCGTATGTTTCATCTGTTAGGTTACGTGTCCACAATGTCACGTCGTAAAAGTCACCTTGGTACGTCAGGGCTAAGTTTACAAGCGCTACGCTGTCGGCTTCTTCGTCATGACTGATTGAATAAAGGTAACCATCGCGGCCATTAACCGTTGCGTGTAATTTAATACGGTCCGCTAGCTGCCAGTTTGCGCCTAGTTGATATTGGTAGCTTGGTGCATGGGCTTGTTCGCGACCATCGATACTGACACGAATGTCTTCTCCGGTTTCTGGGTCAGACTCTAGACGGTAAATATCGTTGATTTCAGAACTTAACCACGACACACCCGCTAATAACTCAACGGTTGGTGTCACTTGGTACTGTAATGACGTTTCAACACCGTAGTTGCTGCCCGTTGGTGCATTTGAAATATAACCAACAAACACTGGTTGCTCGCCTTGAGCCAACACTTCTTGATCGTTGGTAAACCACTGTTTTACTTGCATATCACTGCGGCTTGAGTAGAACAATACTGCATTCGCGTTCAAGCCAGACTTGCGGTTGTTGTAGCGCATACCTAGCTCAACGTTGTTAAGCACTTCTGGCTCAAATGTACCGTTGTTGAGTAAGTCTTGGCTAAAACGCTCTAGCCCTTCTTCACCTACACGCGCTAAGGCTTCGCCATTGACACCGCCTGACTTAAAGCCACGACTTAGTCGAACATAAGCCATCGCGGCTTTAGAGTATTGGTTGGTTGCGGTCAAGTGACCACCAATCATAGTTTTAGAAGCTTCGTCGACAACGCCATTGTTGTCGCTGTAATCACCTGTGTGATTTTCGACACGAACACCAGCAGATACAGTCAATTGCTTTGACAATGCCATGCGACGTTCACCATAAACGGCGATATTGTCTTGTTGGTATTCACTGCTGAATAAGCCTTCGGCATAAGTGTAATCACGGGTTAGGTCAACGCCTCTTTGTTGTATATACAAGCCCGTGACCCAACTGCCGTTTTTATCCATCGCACGAACGTCAAACTGCTGCGCATCGCGGTCACGGAAGTAATAATCCGTTGAAGAGTATTCCCACGGGTGAATCCCTTCATACGCCCAGTCTTCGTCATAACCATAAGTCATGTCAGAACTAGACGTGCTGGCCGACAATTTAATATCGACAGTATCAAGGCCTGTGTATTCGGTATTTACGCCAAATGCGGTGGTGTCTTGGGTGTCTTTACCTGGGTTGTCGGACAGTGTGGTGCGGTCTAAGTCTAATGAAAACGCATCGTAACCATTGTCGATATCGAAGTGATGTAAAACAAACTGTGCGCTTGTGTCTTTATTAAATTCGACATCAAACAAGGCACGGACTGACAACTCATCGATGTTGTTGGTGTCGTCTCTGTTTAGGTGTGTGTTTTCAATGTAACCATCGGCCGTTACTTTGCTGATTGCGACACGCGCTGAGCTTGTGCTTGTGAAGTCTGTTCCCGCTGCAACGCCTAAGTTAAGCAAACCATAGTTGCCTGCTTCTACGCGCAATTTGTTCATCGCGCCAGCGCTTGGCTGTGTGCTGACCATATTTACAAAACCCGCCATTGCATTGGCACCAGCATTAGTACCTTGTGGGCCTTTAAAAACTTCGACTTGTTCGATATCGAATAGGCCAGCTGCTGTACCAATACCCGAATAATCGATGCCGTCGATGCTCATGCCCACAGATGGGTTAATTGGATCAACAAACTGGCTGCGCTCACCTATGCCACGAATTTGAATAAAACGCGCACGTGATGCACCCGATGAAAAGTTCACGTTGCCAAGTTGCTGAAGTACAGACTCAAGGTGGCTGGCACCTGATTTTTCTAATGTCTCTGCAGTCAACACATGCAGTGAATTCGCCGCTTTGCTCGCTGGCGTTTTAAGCAGCTCACCTTTGACTTCAATCGTTTCTATTTTGTTTTGATTGTTAGAAGCACTGGCTGTGGTTTTTGCTGTTGAACTGTCTTGTTGAGCAGGTGATGCCTTTTCTGCAGCGAATGCAGGTACAACAAGGGCTGAGGCTAAGGTAGAGAGTGTTGCAGCAGCAACCAAGGATAATTTCATTTGAGGATCTCTTGTTATTGTCATTACAAAAGATCCGGTCGTAAGCGAGGAGTCTGGATTCTAATTTTTACCATCCCTACGCCGGTACAAGCCGGATCAGGTTCTAAGGGTTCGCATTGCGTCTCAGTCAACGTGGTCATGATGGTTTCAAAACCGCGTTGGCACCCCTTGGTGTTTCATAAACGATAATTTTAACGGTAGCTTTTAATTCGTTTTATTAACGAAGTACTAACTACGAGTCGAAAAGCCAAATCGTTCATCTGCGCCCTATTCTATAGAAAGAGCCTTTGAGATTAAATCTTTAAAAACAAATTAGTTATTCTTTCGAACCATACTGATATGTGGAATGCCGTCTTCGAGATACATGTCAGAGACGGTTTCAAACCCCAAGTTTTGATAAAAGGCTTCGAGGTGTTGCTGGGCTGAAATTTTGCAGTCGACGTCTGGCCAGCGGCGCTGTGTCTCTACAATTGCAGCGCGCATCATTTGTTCGGCTAGTTTGCGCTTGCGTTTGGGCTCACTAATGAGCACTCGGCCAATGGCACAATAATCATCATACGCCACTGTTGGTGCAAGCAAACGACACGTTCCAACAAATTCGTCGCCCTCGTAACCGAATAAATGCAAAGTATCCGGTCTGGTATCTAAGTCATCCATATCGGAATATACGCAGTCTTGCTCGACCACAAAGACATCACTGCGATATTTTAGAATATCGTACAGCTCATAAACCGTTAGCGCCTCAAAAGGTTTAATTTGCCAAGTTATCGCATTTGAAGTCATGAAGTCGGTTCCTTTTTCTGTGTGTTTCTGCTTATTTTTGCGTATTTCAGCAAGGTTGCAGCGTAAATCGAGACTGACGCGTATGAAAGCATGTTTGTCGTAAAATTCCCAGTTAGACTTGGATTTTAGCGACCAGCGGAGTATCCTCCAAGCCACTTAAATCGTCTTATTACTCGAGGCAAATTGATGAATGTATTCAAACGATTTTCACTGAATGTACAAGCGCTGTTTGGCGTTATGTTCGTTGCCCTTTCTCTTTCTACTGCCGCCCATGCAGAAGCCGCCAAAGCCGTCGACAAAGACCAAATTCAAGAACTTGAATGGCAAGACCTAGTGCCGGGTGATTACGAAGCCGAAATTCCAACGTCGATTGAACATATCGGTCAAGCAATGGCAGGCCCACAATCAATCAACGCGCCTGTGGTAGAAGAACTCGATGGCCAAATGGTCAAAATCCCAGGTTTTGTTGTACCTCTTGAAGGCGACGATGAAGTCGTCACTGAGTTTTTATTAGTGCCGTATTTTGGTGCTTGTGTTCACGTTCCGCCACCACCGTCTAACCAGGTCATCCACGTAACGATGGAAAAAGGCGCGCCAGCGTCTGCGTTTTATGACCCAGTCTGGATCACAGGACGTATAACAACAGAAACGTGGGAAGGTGAACTGGCTCAGGTAGGCTACAAAATGAAAGGGACCGATGTGGCCCCTTATGATGATTTTTAATTATCGAGTCTAGCGTTAACGTTGTTTCTTTTGGCGTATCACTTCGTTTTCTAAATCCACGTAGTGATCGCCAACCGTGCGGCAAACGACTCTTAGGTTATAGGCTGATATTTTTTCGTTAAATATCTTTTGTTTGCAGTACTCAGTATGAAAGTCATACAAAATTGCTGAAGATTCAGTAATTTCTTTTACGTATTCCTCTTCTCGAGGCTTAAAAGAGTCAAATTTTCCTGCTAATTCATCGTATACTTTTTTGGCTGTGTGGCCGCGCGAATATTCGCCTTCAACCAAAACGCCAATTTGCGTCGCGAGCATTTCGCGAACTTTATTTACTTGCGGGTGATCAACCGTCAGCAACGAGATGACCAACAGCACGAAAATCAAAAATTTCATTGTTACTCCAAATTTGAACCGCCGCCGTTAAAAGTAACGACGTCAAATAAGTTTGAAAAAAGTTAACTAAGTGTGAAACAGATCAAAGTTAACCCATAAATTTTAAATAAACTACTACCTAATGACTTATAATCAAGCGTGTAGTTCAGTTTTTCTACATTTTGATACGCCAATACGGAACGAAGTATGAACAATCGAATTGATGTAAAAAATATTCCAAGTGAAGTCAAAGTTCACAAGCCCGACAATCATGGTGCGCCGCAATACAATATTCGCAGTCGTATTTATGTGCGCGCGGTAAAAGGGTTACATCAATTAATACGCCGTCGTATGGGCATTTTCTTTTTAGGTTTGTTTGCGCTGCTACCATGGTTACAGTGGAATGACCGCCAAGCGATTTTACTCGATATTGGTCAGCAAGAATTTTTTGTTTTTGGTATGACATTCTGGCCACAAGACTTACCGCTACTGGCTATTGTCTCAATCATCGCTGCCTTTATTTTGTTTTTTGTCACTGCGATTTATGGTCGGGTTTGGTGTGGCTATATGTGTCCTCAAACCGTCTGGACCTTTATGTTTATTTGGATTGAAGAAAAAATCGAAGGCTCAGCCAACAAACGTAAAAAACTCGATTCTATGCCGATGAGCTTTAATAAAGCCTGGCGAAAAACCGCCAAACACACCTCCTGGTGGATTATTTCACTGCTGACATCCTTAACCTTTATTGGTTATTTTGTGCCTATCGATCAACTCTTTATCGACTTTTTCACCTTTGAAGCCTCAGTTGCTGTGGTGAGTTGGACCTTGTTTTTTGCTGCCGCGACCTATGGCAACGCTGGCTGGATGCGTGAAATCATGTGTCTGCATATTTGCCCTTATGCGCGTTTTCAGTCTTCAATGTTCGACAAAGACACCTTTACGGTGACTTACGATGCCAACCGCGGTGAAAAACGCGGCCCAAGACCACGTAAAGCCGATCCAAAAGAATTGGAACTTGGCGACTGTATTGACTGTAACTTGTGTGTACAAGTGTGCCCAACCGGCATCGATATTCGTAATGGTTTGCAGTACGAGTGCATTAACTGTGGTGCCTGTATTGATGCCTGTGATGAAACCATGGATAAAATGAATTATCCAAAAGGCTTAATCAGCTACACCACCGAACATAAAATCGAAGGTAAACAAACGCATACTTGGCGTCCAAAAATGATCGGCTACTTGGTAGTAACAGTCTTAATGTGCGCGGCTTTTGCGTGGCAACTTACCTCTCGAGTACCGTTAGAGCTGAGTATTGAGCGTGATCGTACCGTTCTTTACCGCACAACGAATGAAGGCCTTATCGAAAACACCTTCACTCTTCAAATCGTCAACAAAAGCCAAGAGCAACAAACCTACACGGTTGATATTGAAGGACTTGAGGACTTTGTTTACAGCGGTGACAAAGAGGTTATCGTCGCGCCTGGTGAAGTATTTAAGTTACCAGTGAGTGTCTCAGTCGACCCATATGATTTGAAGAAACCAGTAACCACGATTACTATCACGGTCACCAATGAAAACGGCGAACATACTGCCGTTCAAGAATCCCGATTTTTTAAAGGAATGTAATGCCAGAATTTGATTTTACGAGTTTAAACCCTGACCTGATTTTAGATGCGATTGAGTCGAAAGGCATTTATCCAGAGTCAGGACTTCTGGCCCTAAATAGTTACGAAAACCGCGTTTATCAATTCAAAGCCGATGACAACAAACGCTACGTGGTTAAGTTTTATCGACCGAAACGCTGGTCCAACGAACAAATCATTGAAGAGCACGACTTTTCTCAAACATTAAGCGAGCGTGACATAGCCGCAGTTGCACCACTTCGCTTTGATGGTCAGTCTTTGTTAGAACACGAAGGCTATCGCTTTTGTATATTCCCGAGTGTCGGTGGTCGAATGTTCGAACTCGATGACTTAGATCAGCTTGAGCGCCTAGGCCAATTGCTTGGACGCGTTCATACCGTCAGTAAAGAAGGCAACTTTGCGCATCGAGATACCATCGATATCGAAAAAGACTTACATGACTCCTTTGCCTACCTAAAAGACTCAAACCTCATTCCTAACTACTTAGAGTTGGCGTTTTTTAATGACTTGGAAATGTTGATTAAAGAAAGCACAAAGGATATTTCTGGGAATTTTGAAACGATTCGTCTGCACGGTGACTGTCACAGCGGTAATATTTTATGGCAACAACACGATGCCGGCGACGATGCCTTATTGGTCGACTTTGATGATTGTATCTCTGGCCCTGCCATTCAAGACATGTGGATGATGCTCAATGGTGACCGCCAGCAACAAACCCTTCAGCTTGATACGCTCATCGAAGGATATGAACAATTTCAGTCATTTAACCGTAGTGAGTTTAAGCTAATTGAGCCACTGCGTGCCCGCAGAATGTTGATGTACACCACTTGGTTAGCAAAAAGATGGCAAGATCCTGCTTTTCAAAGGAACTTTTCTTGGTTCAATACAGACAAATACTGGGAAGAACAAGTTTTAGCAATCAAAGAACAGTACGCGGCGTTGCAACAGGCGCCACTTAAATTAGGCTTTTGAGTCAGTCTCTAAACACTTGGATATTGACAATATTCTGGTAAGGTAAGCGCTTAAATGGGCATCTCAAAAGTCGCCAGTTAATTTAAAATAGGAATTACAAACCACATGAAAAAGATCCTTAGTTTTTTCGCCATTTGTTTATTAAGCCTGCAGGTTTCTGCTCAAACTCTTAAAGAAGGCGTGCACTACGAAGTCATCAGTGAAACCGCTACTGCTAAACCAGAAATCAAAGAATTTTTCTCATATTACTGCCCGCATTGTTTGGCGTTTGAACCACTTGCTGAGCGTTTAAAAGAACAATCAAAAGCAAAAGGTTTTGAATTTAAAAAGAGCCACGTTGATTTCTTACGTGCAGCGGGCCCAGACATTCAGTTCATGTTAACAAAAGCGTTAGTAACTGCTGAGAAATTAAATAAGCCACAAGCAAGTGATGCGATTTTTGCTCACATTCACAAGCAGCGCTCTGCATTCACTGGTGAACAAGACTTACGCCAAATATTCTTAGCCAATGGTGTTAGCGAAGAAGAGTTCAACAAAGTGTTCAACAGCTTTGCGGTTAAAGCAGCAGCGAAGCGCATGAAGTCTGAGCAAAACAAATTAGCGAGCAAGCGTATCCTTACTGGCGTTCCTACGTTCATCGTTAATGGTAAATACAAAATCATTAACCAAGGTTTTGACGCTCGCACGTACAATCAACTATTCGATCAAGTTGAAGCGGCAGCATTAGAACTAGTTAAGAAGTAATATTGTTTCTAAATAAAACGGTGGTGGCCGGTCGAGCTGAAATTCAGCTCGATGTTTACACAGAGCCAACACCGTATATCCTAAAAGTCCACCAGCGCCGTACTCGCCTGAGTATTGAAGTAAAAAACCAGCAGATCACGGTTAAGTCCCCTCCTCACTGCACCAATGGTTTTGTTCGAGACTTTCTGATCAGCCAGCAGTCGTGGATTAAACGCGCGTTAAAATCCTCAGAGCAAAAACAGTCTTTTACTCGTTTGTATCAATCGGGTGAGCCTATTTGGTTATTAGGCACGGCTTATGAGCTCGATATTCATACAGATTGCCCATCGTCAGCGGTTATCAAAAACGAAGACGGCCAAACTATCGAAGTCTATTTGTCGAGCCGCGTCAAAAACCACAACGCCCAAATACGCAAACTACTGCACGAGTTTTATTTAAACGAAGCCAAATCATTTTTGCCTAGCTTGGTTCAGCAATGTGAATCCGAGACAGAATTACATAGTAGTTCGTTGGATTTTAAGTTTTATCAATGGCGCTGGGGATGCTGTTATCAAAGCGGTAAAGTCATTCTCAATCCGTTATTGATGGGTGCGCCAGTGTCGGTGATTCGTTGTGTGATTATTCATGAGCTGTGTCACCTCAAACACATGGACCACAGTCGTCGTTTTTGGGATCTCAATAAGCAGTTTTGTGATGTGTGTAGCGATACAAAAAGGTGGTTAAAGGAAAAACACAGTGAGTTGTATTTGCCAGTTGCCTAGATATTGGCTTAGGCGACGGTAGAAAACCCCGTTTGGGTGTCGTTTTGAGCCTGATAACTAGACTGATACTTAGCGGCGACGACATCAGCCACTCGACTTACATTTTCATCGCGTTCTTCAAAACGACTTGAGACATTCGCCGCGGTTGCTTCGCGCTGCTCGGCATTTTCTTGTAACATCTCCATTCGAGCTTCAGCGATATTTTGACTCGCTTCTGCCGCGACTTTACGGTCTTGTGAGGACGGTTCGGCTGGCGCTAATGCAGCGGCTCTCACCGTTTGCATTTTTTCGATGGTATCTTGTGGGTTGGCTTCTTTAGAAACGTCTATTTGGACTTCGCCACCAACGGCATATTTTTTACCATTTGGACCTGTTTGATACTCATAACTTGGTGCACCTGCATAGGCACCACCAACGGCAGCATGGGCCAATTCATGAGCGCGAACTTCTTGGTCGCGAGCTTCAAGTTCACGAATCTCTTGGCGTTCGACTCGCTCTAGCTCTTTTTCACGTTGGTCAACTTGCTGCTGCGCTTGCTTTTCGGCTTGTTCTGTCTCTTCAGATGATGACTCAGAAGGTTGGCCATCAGCACGTGTTGTTTGCTCATCTGACTCGTTTTCAGAGCTACCTGGTTGGCTATTAGCTTGGCTGGCTTGTTCACCCGAATCTTGACTTGCGCCTTGTCCGGACTGTTGCTCAGACTGACCTTGCTCATTGGCGTCTTCAGGAATGACTTTGTCTTGGTTTTTGAAAATGTTGTCGTAGGTGGTATCACCTGCGGCACTGTTATTGGATGGTCTGGCGTCTTGTTCACGTGACTTTTGAGGGACGGCTGCTTCAACTTGAACCGGAGCTGGTACCACTTCTTTTTGGGCATTAGTGCGCTGCAATGCCTCAGTGGTCGGCGCCGCTGCATTGACGATGACTTGTGGTATCTGTGGCGTAATATTTAAGGCCATACCGTCATTTTATCCGTTATCGTTCGACGTTAAACTTTGGTATCTATCAAGGTGCCGAGTACTTCATCGGCGGTTTGAATGACTTTTACATTGGCTTTTGCCAAGTGTTCATTCACCACCAAATTGACGGCTTCCGTTGTTAATACCGACGCTTGGTTTTGAGATTGTGACACCACCTGCTCTGCCCCAACGCTCGCGTTGACAGACGTTTCATTTGTGTTCAGATTTGCAATATTATGCGCAGCTTCAGCAACACCTCGTTGGGCATCTTGTAGGCCATTTAGGCCTGACTGAATGGCAGCTGGTATTGGTCTTAATTCCATCGCACACTCCTAACAAATAACGACATATTGGTGTATTTAACACACACAACCTCACGGTTAATTATTAACCAAAATTGACTAAATGAAAAGCACCTCGGCACCCTTTCTACCTAAGCTACTCTATTTAAAAAAGATAAACTTACCCAAGGTAATCCAGTACACCGAACTTTGGGTAGTAAACCTTAAAAGTGAGTCTCGAACCACTGCGCGCTTTGTTCTACATGAGAGATAAAAGGCGCATGAGACGCTTTGTTGATTATGCTCACCTCGAGGTTTGGTATAGAGGCGTTTAATCTATCGAGTACAGCTACCGGTACCAAGCTGTCGAGCTTGCCATACAGGCCAAACACCGGGACGGAAAGTTCACCTATCCGGTGGTTTAAGTCGACGGTTTTGAGCAAATCTAAGCCGCCCGCTAACGCTTTTTGATCGGGCTCCCCAGCGTCCAACAACCAGGTCTTTAATTGTTTTACATCTTGCTTGGCGCTTTCACTACCCAACGTTTGAATCGCTAAAAACCGCTGTATAGTCAGTTGATGGTTTGCTTCGAGTTGCTTGGCAAAGTTACTAAGTACCTCAGGCTTTATGCCTGGCCAATCGAGTTGGCCTTCTTTTGATTCAGCTTGAAACTTCGTTGTGCTGGCAATGAGCCCCAGCGAATTGACCTTATCTTGATATTCTAACGCATATTGCAGGGCAACCAGTCCGCCCAACGACCACCCTACGACATGGCATTGTTTGGCTTTGGTCTCACTCAGGATACGCTCGACTTCTGTATCAAGCCATGTACTTAAGTTCTCCATCGAGTACAGGTTTGGGACAGTTTTGTTATCGCCAAAGCCAGGTAAATCCAACCTGTACACGCGGTTCGCCAAGCCTTGTGGTACTTGCGCTAACAAGCCCCGCCATACTTCTTTATTCATGCCCCAACCGTGCAAAAGCACAATTGGCAAAGCGTCCGTTTGTTGCATATTTATATACCTAACGATTGAGGAGACGTACTTATGTTGAACTGGATGATGAACCAACTCAAAATCTGCTTTACGTGTGAGCAGCCGCTTTTGATAAATGGCTCAACAATCAAGTCACCTGACACCACTAATATTTGTTTTTACTGCCAGTCCAAGCTACCTCTTCTTCCATTTGGAACTGATATAACCTGTACCCAAGCTAATGAAGCGCTCATATTAACGCATGTTGATGGCGTTTGTGCAGCTTTGATGTATCAGTGGCCTGTTACAAAGTGGGTATCAGGCTTGAAGTTCGGTAAACACACTGAATACGCAAGGACGATGGGCTATTACATGGCTCGACAATTAGAGCAACAAACATGGGAGTTTGATTATACCTGTGCTGTGCCACTTCACCCTTTAAGGCAATGGCGGAGAGGCTACAATCAGTCCGAAAAACTTCTGGAGGCCCTTACCCACTCCACCAAGTTGTCTATACAAAATAAGTACAAAGGATATGAACCTTGGATAGTGAGCGCCCATTGTTACCCATTTTTAAAACGGCGGCGATATACCAAACCACAAGCCATGTTGAACCAACCTCAACGCAGAGAAAATGTTGAGCGTGTCTTTGTTTGTAAACAGCCGATACTGTCGGGAAATGTGTTGTTGGTTGATGATGTGTTAACGACGGGCAACACCATTAATCAAGCAGCTAAGGCCTTAAAAAACGCGGGCGCAAACAAGGTTTATGTTGTTTGTGCGGCACTCAAGGTGTTAGAAACAAAAGCGCATGAATAGGAGAAAATAAAAAGCGCCACACTTTGTGTGACGCTCCTGTAAGTTTTTGTAGCTCGATACTTTTGAAAACTAGTTTTTAGTACTTCACGCCATTTGCTAAGAACAAGCTGTTTACAAATAAACGGTTTGAACCGTACATAATTGCTCTAAAGTTAGGGTTGTCCGTCATACCAATGACCACACCGCGGCCTTTGCGTTGTGCGACGACGCCTAACGCGTTAGCAATTTTTTCGACGTTTTTGTCATCTGCATACCCTGATAACAATGGCTCATTCGTATAAGTCGCGACTGCGCTAAACGGTTTGTTGCTTTCTAGTAGCAAGTCTGTGCGGTTCTTGAATAAAGCAATCGTATCGTCAGACAAGCCAAACGTTAACGGATGCGTCATATCAAGCTTGGTCTCAAAGAAGGCGCCAGCAACACGTTGACGACCACCTAATGCTTCCTTATCACCAAAGCTCAAGTTACTGTCATCAAAACGCTTAAACATCTCGCGTTGAGAAATAGTTTGAACGTCTAATAAGCCTTTTTTTGCTAACCATTGCGCGCCGCGCTTTTGGCCCCAAACAATACCACCGGCTTTAACAAATGCTTCGATTCGCTCGGCTAATTTGTCGTCTGCACTGCCATAGTTGCCATCTGGAATTACGATGTGCGTGTATTTGTTCAGGTCGACATAACGCAGGCTGCTTTTGTTTACGATACTTGGCGAGAAACCTACGTGACGGTCTAGCATGTACCAAGCTTCTCCCGCTTCGTATAAGTTAACACCCATGCCACCGACCATTAACACTTTTGGTAGCTCAACAGGCATCATTTTACGACTACCCAAATCCGCACCTGTGGCAGTTAAACCACTTGTAATGGCACTGATTTTTACAGGGTACTTAGCCAAAGCCGCTTGAACTTTTTCTAGCCAACCGTCGTTTTGAAGGCCGGCATTGATCAGCATAGTACCTGCTGCAAAGGACTGGTTTGGTGATGTTTTTGTTTTAGCAGAAAAGTCAGTCAGAGAAGCTCTCATGACGATACCGTTTTCTAACAATTCATAGACTAAGCCTGGTGCATTAAAGTCATGCCAATCGATCGCTAAGCTATACGATTCGGTTAGTTTTGGCGTCTCTGCATTTGGTTTTTGCCATTCTTGGTTGCTTACTCTTAGCTTACGAGCTGACTCAACTTTGGCAAACTCGATGTCAAAGGCATATCCTAAGTTCCACGAAGATACGTCATAAAACGTATTGTCGTTGAAGGACTTTTGGGTCGAGAATACAGACTGAATCAAACGAGTCTGGCTTTGATCTAACGGAATATACGCAGAATGTTTGGCTGCATAAGTTTTTCCGTCAATTTTGCTGTCACGACCAACGCCGTACACCTTGATGCCATGACGTTGTAACAGGTCAATCAGCGCATTAAAGCGGGTTTTGTCTTTTGCTTCGCTGATAATGTAACCGTCAAAGTCGGCGTCTTTAGCGATTTGTTTGGCTTTTTGCTTAAACTCTTTTTGGAAGTCTTTTAGCTTGCGTTGATTCGCCAAGCTACCCTCTAATGTTGAGAACGACGACATCACTTGGTGTTTGATGGTCGTAGGGAAGTCTAAGTCACCATTGATGGATTCTTGCAAATGACCACGGCTTGAAGCCTGCTCAAACAAGATACCAATAGACGCGTGTAAGTCGGGATACGTAGAGCCTTTACCCGCATAAAAGTCATCAAAAGCTTCTTCAGTGAAATACAGAGTATTCGTCACGTCAAAAGCATTGGCATGAAACACCGCTAGCTCTTTGGTGAGTTCGACATTGCGATCCGGTGTTAATGGGTTTTTACGAGACGGGATGCCTGGCTGGAAGAAAAAGGTACTGTTTGTGCCCATTTCATGGTGATCGGTCAGTACATGTGGACGCCACTGTTGATACTCAGCAATACGCGCACGTGATTCTGGGTGTTGTAACAATAACCAATCGCGGTTTAAGTCAAACCAATATTGATTTACTCGGCCACGGATCCAAGGCTGGTTGTGCTCGCGGTTGTTTGAATCTTTATTTAGATTCATGCCCTTATGCTGATTGGCCCAATGTGCAAAACGGCTCAAACCATCTGGGTTTAGACTTGGGTCAATGATGATAACCATGTTGTCTAGGTATTGCTGAACTTGCGCACTGTTTGACGCCGCTAAGTAGTAACCAACCAATAATGATGCGTTGCTACCTGAAGATTCATCACCGTGCACGCTGTAGTTTAAGTTCACAATTAGCGGCTCTTTATCTGCTGCATTCGACTTCTCAAAAAACTCCGAACGGGCCTGTTTGATAGAGTCCAAACGCGATAAATGCTTCGGGTTACTGAAATAAACGTGCAGTAATTCACGATTCTGATGACTTTTACCAATGGTTTTAATTGAGACACGATCGCTCGATTCCGCCAGGGCTTTGAAGTAAGCCACTAATTGGTCGTGACGCACGTGCCATTCGCCTACTTGCGCACCTAATACTGACTCAGGTGTAGGAATAGCGGGATTGTACTGTTCATCGGGCAAATAAAAGCCCAAGTCGACTTTGTATTCGTGGCCAACCACATTCACTGTGCTATGAGCATGCTCGTCATGTTCTGCACTGTGCTGATGTGAATTTTGTGCTACGGCTGCACCACTGCTGGCCATTAATAATAAGGCGCTTATTGCAGTACTAAGTTTAGACTTACCTTTGGTCATTCTATGTTCCTGTCGCTGTCTATACATATTCGTTGTTATTATGACCGACAACATAGCAATTAATCAGCAAAAACAACAAGCCTAACGCCCAATTACGAGACAAACACCGCCAAAAACCAAGACCAACAGAAGTACGGAAGGGTTTATTTATAACAAAATGCCCTTATATATTAGGTTAAATTTAGGCCAATTTACGTCACCAATAACCCGTCTTTACTTGCAGTAATAGGCGTATCTACGTATGATTGCGCCATTGCAATAACCTACTAAATTAGTCAGATATTATTATGATCAATATTTCAGAAAGCGCTGAGCAGCACTTTGTCAAATTGCTCGATACTCAAGCTCCAAACACACGTATTCGTGTATTTGTAGTGAACCCTGGTACAAGCAGCGCCGAGTGCGGTGTATCGTACTGCCCTGAAGACTCTGTAGAACCTGAAGATAAGATCATTCCATATAACGGTTTTGAAGCTGTGGTTGATGAAGAAAGCCAACCGTTTTTAGAAGATGCAGAAATCGATTTTGTTACTGACCAAATGGGTTCTCAGCTTACTCTTAAGGCACCAAACGCAAAAGCGCGTAAAGTTGCTGATGACGCACCTCTTAAAGCTCGTGTGCAATACTTCATCGAGTCAGAAGTAAACCCAGGTTTGGCTAGCCACGGCGGTCACGTAAACCTAGTTGAGCTTACCGAAGACGGTACGGTCGTACTTCAGTTTGGTGGCGGTTGTAACGGTTGTTCTATGGTTGATGTTACGTTAAAAGAAGGCATCGAAAAACAAATGCTTCAACAGTTTGATGGTGAAGTGACAGGTGTTAAAGACGTAACAGAACACCAAGCTGGCGAGCACTCATACTACTAATTGACTAACCCAATTAGATAGATTGTGGCTAACGACAAGCCTGATAAATTACAGCGGATACTGGTTCGACTGGGAGAAAACCCCAAGCGCAGTGTCCGCTTTTTTATTGCCGGAGCACTACTTTTCTTTTTAGGCTTAATGATTGTGTACGTCGGTAGCGCTCAGTGGGTTTGGGTGCAAATACCGGGCGTATTACTCATGGTGATTGGCTTTGTGATCGCTGCTAGAGGTTATGTCGGTATCTTTGCGAACCGAGTGGCGTTCTTTAGACACCAAGCCAAACTCAACAAAGAAAAATACAAACACATCAAATAAGTACTTTTCGTTTTAACATCACGCCTTGTGCCAAGCCTCGCATCAGCATAAAGGCACAAAATGCCAACCAAAGCCCATGATTTTGTAGTGGTTGCGCCAACCACACCAACCCAAAGAACACACCTGCAGCGATAGCCATACTGTCACGCATTCTTTTGTCCCAGCTAAGACCAACAAATATACCGTCCATCAAGAAGCTCATAAAGCAACACAACGGCAACAGGTAAATCCAAAGGTAATAATCAGAGATCTGTTCTCGTAGCTCTGGGATATCCGTTAGCAAGCCGATAATCAAAGGCGTAAACAATAGGTATACCACCAGATAACCAACCGCAAAAAGCGTCCCAATGATTAAGCCTCGTTGGATAAAAGCATTCAGGCGACGTTGTTTCTTTTGGCCAAAGGCATTACCTACTAAAGATTCAAGCGCAAACGCCACCCCATCTAAAGCAAAAGATAAAAACAAAAAGAACTGCATCAAAATGGAGTTAATCGCCACGACCTGACTGCCAAACTGAGTGGCATAAATCGTCATAAAGGAGAGGCACAGCTGTAACAAGGCACTTCGAACAAACAAGTTGCCGTTCATTTTGAGCAATCGCGCCCAACCGCTAACGACATCAGCAAACCGCAACGAGACGGTTTTGACTTCGGGCCAAATCAGTTTAACGATAATACCGAACTGCACTGCTTCGGCCAAAATAGAAGCGTAAGCAACACCTTCAACGCCCATGCCCATGACAGGCACTAAGATAATATCTGCAACCAAGTTCACTAGATTACAGATAATAACAGCGCGCAATACCCAACGGGTCTTTCCTGAACCAATTAAAAAGCCTGACAACACCATGTTTGCCAATGCAATGGGCGCCACCCAAATTCGGATATCAAAATAGCTTTTGGCTGCCGCATAGGTTTGCGCCATGGCAATGTCATCGGAAGATAGAAAGGTAAGCAACTGAAATAGCGGTTGTTGTATCGCCAAAATAATCACTGACAGGACAAAACTCAGTAACAACGCTTGCCATAAATGCTGCATCACTTTGTCTGTGGATTTTTGACCCCGGGCTTTAGCAACTAGACCTGTCGTTGACATGCGCAAAAAGCCCAACAACCAAAAAATCACTGATAGATAAAGGCTTGCCAATGCAGTGCCAGCTAAGAAATGACTCTCTGGTAAGTGGCCAATGACCGCTGTATCGACAAATCCGAGCAAAGGCACGCTAATATTTGCTAGAATCATAGGCCAAGCAAGGTGCCAAATTTTTAAATCTAATTTTGTGCCTAATGACGAGGTAACACGGATCAGAGGATTCATATGCAAAAAAATATCTCAACAATTATGTTTCAAAGCGTAGTGACGATACTGTTGCTTGCTGTGATGTGGACACAACAGGCGCACAGCGCAACCGTTCTAATTTATCATCATGTCGATGAAAATACTCCAAAATCCACCAGCGTAACGACAGAACAGTTCGTTGAGCACTTAGATATGATTGATGAGTTGGGTTTAAAAGTGGTGCCTCTGACCACAATTGTTGATGCTATTAAGGCGAATGAACCGGTCGATCACAACTGGACTGCCCTAACCTTTGATGATGGTTTTGCCAATGTCTATCACAATGCCTTTCCTATTCTAAAAGAGAGAAACCTGCCTTTTACCGTCTTTGTAAACCCCAAAATGGTTAAGCCAAGCAAAACCTACATGGATTGGGATCAACTCAAAGAGCTAACTCAACACGGTGGTGAAATCATGAACCACACCTTGGCCCATGAGAATCTCGTGCAAGATGGTTTAACGGAACAGGAAATTGAATCGAATATTTTAATGACTGAGCAAATGATCAAAGAAAAGCTCGGCCAAAATCACAAAATGGTTGCTTATCCATTTGGTGAGTACAACGACACCATTAAAGCGATTCTTAAAAAACACGGTTTTGTCGGCTTTGCCCAACACTCTGGTGCCATCGGCAATGGCAGTGATTTACAGGCATTAACTCGTTTTCCAGCGAATGGCATTTATGCCAACCCAAAAACGTTAAAGGCAAAAATAAAAAGTCTGCCATTTGACGTTGCATCACAAACGCCTACCGATACGATGGTCGTTAACGTGATGGGTGAAGATACTAACAAAGCACCACAATGGTCCGTCACCCTAGGTGCTAAAGACTTTTACAAAAGCCAACTGGCGTGTTTTATCACTGGTCAGTCGGGCCCTTACAAACCGGATTGGACTGGCGATTTGTCCTTTAAAATTACCGCCCCTGAGGCATTGAAGACAGGTCGGGTGAAATACAACTGTACCGCGCCGTCTATTAAGCACTCAGGGCGCTTTTATTGGACCAGTAAGTTGTGGATTACTTTACCAGAAGTGTTGGCTGAGCCAGCTCTGACGGAATAACAATCGCAAACAATCTTGGTTAAAAAACTTAAATAGTCCGACCGGCTAACTCCATTAGGCGGTCTGCTATTTTATTTAAGGGCAGTTCTTGAAGCCCGCCACCTAATTCCTTTGCAACTCTTGGCATACCATAAACCACACAACTCGCCTCATCTTGAGTGAGTGTATAAGCCCCTGCGTTTTTCATATTTAATAGGCCTTTTGCGCCATCGCCGCCCATTCCTGTCAGTACGACGCCAGAGGCATATTTACCCATTTGTGCTGCAACAGAATCAAACAACACGTCTACTGATGGTTTATGACGGTTGACCGGCTCTCCATCGTGAAGCTGACAATACAATTTGCTGCCACGCTTAAGAACCGTCAAATGGCGATCTCCCGGTGCAATATAGACGTTACCGGCTTGAATGAGTTGGCCATGTTCAGCTTCGTGCACATTCATCGCGACCGTTCGGTCTAGACGCTCTGAATAAGTTTTACTGAATACTGGCGGAATATGTTGAGTGACGACAATCGGTGAGAACGAAGCTGGTAATCGTTTAATGACCTCTTTAATGGCTTCTGTTCCACCTGTCGATGCACCAATGGCAATAAGGTGGTTTTTCTTAAACTCAAAGTTAACTTTGGTTGGCGCTCGAACGGATTCGGTTTGTTTACGCGCTCTAAGCAACTGGCTAATTCGGACTTTTGCAGCGGCCCTAATTTTTTCGAGTAACGTTTCAGCGTAACGATTGAGCTGGTTTACGACATCCGCTTTGGGCTTTTCGAGAAAGTCGACGGCACCAATTTCTAATGCTTCTAATGTGACAGGCGCACCTTCAGCGGTGAGAGTGGAAAGCATCACCACCGGCATGGGTCTTAAACGCATAAGATTTTTGAGGAAGGTAATACCATCCATTTTTGGCATTTCTATATCGAGTGTCAGAACGTCTGGGTTGAGCTTTTTAATCAGCTCTCTGGCCTCAATTGGGTCTTCTGCTTCACCTACCACTTCCATGTCACCTGACTTTTCAATCAGTTCGCGGACAATCATACGTATAAGTTTAGAGTCATCAACAATTAATACTTTGATCATAAATACACCCTTAAAACAGCTCGACGTCAGACTGTATGTTGTCAGGTTCAATAATGGCACTTTGATACTGAACTTCACGTTTTTGAATCGTATCGTTGTGCATACTTTGTAGTCGCTTCACGAGCACCTTACCTGTTTGCGGATAAAATAACACTTTGCGTGGCCAAGGCCCACCGACATCAGAGCCGATCATGTCGAGTGACTCTTTTTTGATATATTCTAATGCAAACTTTATGTTTTGGTCACCGATGGGTGTATTCATGTCTTGAATAATGTTACCCCCGCCAAATATTTTGACGCGCATAGACTCTCGCTTTGCGCCGTATTTCAGCAATTCATTAATCAAACATTCCATTGCCCAGATACCGTAGCGGCAACTGTAGCTGTCATGAAACTCCCATCGTGCTTGAGAATGGTCGGTGCCCCTCAACGGCAGCATAAAATGGTTCATACCACCGATTTTTCTTTTTTCGTCCCAGATGCAGGCCGAAATGCATGACCCTAAGACCGTTGCGATGGCTTCTTGTTCAGTCGTTACGTAATACTCTCCGGGTAAGATCTTAGCCACAACACTGTTTCTAGACTGGTCAAAATATCGTTTGATGTGGTCAAACTTGGGTAAGGTTGGCTTAAAATCCATATTCATACGCCAACCTTTTGATAGATATTTTGTCCTAACGGCTTAAATTCCTTTGTTTCACGACTCATGGTTTCTGAATGGCCCAATATCAAATACCCGCCAGGGGCCAACATTTCTGCAAAACGACTGAATAAGGCCAATTTTGTTGGATGGTCAAAATAGATAATGACATTTCGACAGAAAATAACGTCAAATGGGCCGTTCATTGGCCAGGGCTTTAATAAATTGAGTTGCTTAAAATGGATATTGGGTGTCAACAAAGGTTTTACTTTGTAGCGGTTTGTTTTGGGATCGTTAAAGAAAAACTGTTTTAATTGAGCCTTACTGATACCGTCGATTTGATTCGCTTCATAAATACCCTCTTTGGCCGTTGCCAATACGTTTGTATCTAGATCGGTTGCTAATATTTTGAAGTCCCAATTTGAGGGGAAAGCATTGTATAGCGCCATCGCAATGGAATAAGGCTCCATGCCTAATGAACAACCTGCGGACCATATTCTGACACGTTTATCTGCCGTATGGCGCGATTTGATCTCGGCCAATGCTTGAGTTTCAAGGAACTCGAAGTGATGTCGCTCTCGAAAGAACGACGTCAAATTTGTGGTGATCGAGTTGATGAACTCAACAAATTCAACGTCTTCATTTTCTTTTAGATAATCAATATATTGAGAGAAAGAGCTCAGTCCAAACTTTCTAACTCGTCTTGAGATTCGGGCATAAACCATGTCTTTTTTCTGTTCAGACAGGACAATGCCACAAGTCTCATACACGCGCTCGCTGATATAACGGTAATCCTTATCCGTCATCAAAAACTCTTTATTTTCCACAGATACGATTCCTTTTGGAAAACTCAATTTTGATTATTAATTAAAACTCCTGCCATTCCTCATCAGACGAAGATGGCGCCATTGGCTTATGAGCGATGCCATTTTGCGGACTCGGTGTTGAACGGGCCACTTGTGGTTGATGGCTTATGCTCGCTTGAGTGCTTCCACCTTCCGATAACGTGAAGAAGCTAAGGAGATCGCGCATTGCTTTAGCTTGCTCAGACATTGACTCACCAGCTGCCGACGCTTGTTCAACCAATGCCGCATTCTGTTGCGTCATTTCGTCCATTTGTGACACTGCTTTGTTTACTTGCTCAATACCAGATGTCTGTTCTTGCGACGCAACACTGATGTCGCCAATTGTGTCGTTCACTCTGCGAACGGCTTCTACAATTTCTTGCAACATCTCACCAGACTGGTTCACTAGTGACGTACCGTCTTCCACTTTCGTGACGGAATCTCTGATCAAGTCTTTGATTTCTTTTGCCGCTGCCGCTGAGCGTTGTGCTAGGTTACGAACTTCACCCGCCACAACCGCAAAACCTCGACCTTGTTCGCCCGCTCTAGCTGCTTCTACCGCGGCATTCAATGCGAGTAGGTTGGTTTGGAAAGCGATTTCATCAATCACACCAATGATGTCAGCAATTTTCTTACTCGCGTCATTGATTTCCGCCATGCTCATCACCGCTTGGCTTACAATTTCACCGCCTGATTCGGCTTTGCTCGCCGCATTTTCTGCTAGCTCATTGGCAGTTTGAGCATTTTCGGCGTTTTGTCTAACCGTTGCTGTCATCTCTTCCATGCTTGATGCGGTTTCTTCGAGACTCGATGCTTGTTCTTCAGTACGTTGACTCAGATCAGCATTGCCTTGCGCCATTTCTTCTGCGCCCGCTGAAACCGTCGTTGCAGATTTATCAATTTGACCAATAACTTCAGTTAGTTTTTCGACCGTTGCATTCGCATCGCGTTTTAACTTGTCGAACATGCCTTGGTATTCTTTGTCGATTCGACGAGTCAGGTTACCGTGAGCCAACGCGTCTAACATGTTGACGGTATCTTGAATTACGCCTTCAGATATTCCCACGACTTCATTAAGTCCCTCAGATAACTGCTTGAAGAACCCTTCTTTGTCGTCCGTTGATAAACGAATACTTAAATCACCTTCAGAAGCGGCATTAATTACACTGGCAATTTCTTTTTCGATAGACACTTCGTTTGTTTTGTCTACCCACTCAACGATCGTTCCTAAACGTTCGCCTTTAGAATTACGCCACGGAGTTGCAAATAATTCGAAGACCAATGGACCAACATTAATTTTGGTGTTGTAAGGCTGTTGCATGCGCTCAACCATCGAACGCTGATGTGATGCATTTTTGTGGAAGTCATCAACGCAAGTACCAATCAAACGGTCAACGTCGAATTGACCAAAGACTTTTTTGAGCTCAGCTTCACGGCGACGGAACATGCGTTCTACATCGTCATTCATGTAAACAATGGTCAGATCGTTATCAGCAATCATGACACTTGCCTGGCATGTTTTAAGTGCCTGAGCTAAGTCTGCTGAACGTTTTGCTTCCTCTTCCATTCGTTTTTGTTCAGTAATGTCCGTAGCGTATTTAACCACTTTGTACGGTTCGCCATTGAGGTTAAAGATTGGGTTGTAAGAAGCTTGAATCCATATTTCACTGCCGTCTTTGGCAATGCGTTTGTACTCTCCGCTGTCGAAGTTTCCTTGTCCCAGCTTTTCCCAGAATTGTTTATATTCTGCAGATTCAGCAACACCAGGAGGAGCGAACATACTGTGATGGCGACCGCGAACTTCATCTCTTGTGTAACCCAATGTCGTCAAGAAGTTTTCATTGGCGTCCAAAATAGTACCGTCAAGTTCAAACTCGATGACTGCTTGTGAACGGCTGATGGCATCGAGTTGTCCGCGACGGTCTGCATTGAGGACTTTTTCTTGGGTAATATCTGAGGCAAACTTCACGACTTTGTATGGGGTGCCATTGGCGTCGTAGATAGGGTTATAAGATGCCTGAATCCAAATTTCACTGCCATCTTTCGCGATGCGCTTGTATTCCCCACTGTCAAATTCGCCACGACCTAACTTAGCCCAAAAGTCTTTATATTCTTTGGACTCGGCAACGCCAGGTGGCGCAAACATGCTGTGATGTCGGCCTTTTATTTCATCTAGTGAATAGCCCATGACACTCAGAAAGTTGTCGTTGGCATGAAGAATGGTACCGTCTAGTTCAAATTCGATAACTGCTTGCGAACGGTTGATGGCGTCAATTTGACCTCGGTAGTTTGCGGCAACGGCCTTGCGCTCGGTAATATCAGAGGCAAACTTAACAACCTTTAGGACGTTATTATTTTCATCAATAACAGGATTGTAGGACGCCTGAATCCAAATTTCGCTGCCGTCTTTGGTCACGCGCATGAATTCATCTGACATAAATTCACCACGGCCTAAACGCTGCCAGAAGTTCTTGTATTCATCACTAGCGGCGTATTCGCGCTCGACAAACAAACTGTGGTGTCGCCCTTGAACTTCATCCAGTCGGTAGCCCATTACGCTAAGAAAATTATTATTGGCCGTAATGATTGTCCCGTTTGGTTCAAACTCAATTACCGCCAAAGACTTGTCGAGAGCCTTTAGAACCAAATCACTCTCGGTTGAGCTAGGTTTCGATAAATTGCTTAACCATCCCATACTAAATCCTACCTTTTATTTTAGGTTGCTGTGTCGCAAACATCAGAGCGACAATACTTTTTCCAAATCTAATAACACCACCATCTTGTCGCCAACGTTTATCAAGCCTTCAATATAGGCCCTATTTTCAACGTCGCCAATCTCAGGCGCCTTTTTCGCTTGTTGTTTTTCGATGTTGTAAACATCTGAAACTGCATCAACAACAATACCCATAATCTTGATTTGGCCTTCGAGCTCGACCTTGACGATTATGACTACGGTTAATTCGTTGTAATCCACTTTGGGTAAACCAAATCTAAGTCTCAAATCTATGACAGGAACCACTGTGCCTCTTAGATTGATTACGCCTTTTACAAAGGCTTCAGAATTAGGAATAACGGTGGTTTTTTCCCAACCGCGGATCTCTTGGACTGACAAAATTTCGATACCGTATTCTTCATCAGCCATCATAAATGTGAGGTACTGCACCAAATCGCTATTTTCACTTTCAGCTGTAATTAAATTAATGGCCTCTTGTGGGTCATTGCTTGTCGTTGATACGCTTTGCATTTACACGGCCTCCGAAAGTGGTTTGGTAAAATCTAAACCAGCCTGCCCCGGCTTTTTGAGGCCGGCCATTTTGACGACACCCGAAATGTCGATAATGAGTGAAATACTGCCAGATCCTAAGATGGTCGCCCCTGAAATTCCGTCTACTTTTTTGTAGTTTGCTTCTAAGCTCTTGATTACAAACTGTTGTTGAGCAAGTAAGTCATCGACAAGCAAACCGACTTTTTCATTATCACTTTCAACGACAACTAATAACCCGTCGTCTAAGGACTGACTTGCTTCAGGATGATTAAACAGTTGATGCAAACGCAATATAGGAATGTATTCTTCGCGGAGTCGCAATACATCCACTCCGCCACCGACCGAATTGACCTTGCTTCTGTCGATTTGAAGAGATTCGACTATCGACACCAAAGGAATGATATAAATATTGTCACCGACTTTGACGAGCTGACCGTCGAGAATGGCTAAGGTTAGAGGTAATCTAATAGTGAACGTCGAGCCAACTCCGGGTTCTGAAGCGACTTCAACTGTGCCATTCAGCGCGTTGATATTTCGCTTAACCACATCCATTCCGACACCGCGACCGGAGATATCACTGACTTCGTCCGCCGTTGAAAAGCCGGGTTGAAAAATGAGCTCATTTATTTCTTGATCGCTCAAGACGTCGGTCTCTTCTATCAAGCCATTATCAATCGCTTTTTGTTTGATTTTTTGAGTATTCAGTCCGCGGCCATCGTCAATAATTTCGATGACGATATTGCCGCCCTGATGGTAAGCGTTCAGCGTCACATTGCCAGTCTCTGGTTTACCGGCTTCAATTCGTTCGCTGGTTGTTTCCAGACCGTGATCTAAAGAGTTTCTGATCAGATGCACCATAGGGTCTGAGATTTTTTCCATCACGGTTTTGTCTAATTCTGTGCCTTCACCCAACAATTTTAATTCGACCTGTTTGTCGAGTTTTTGAGAGATGTCTCTAACGAGCCTTGGGAACCTTGAGAACACAAAAGAAATAGGCAACATCCTAATTCTCATCACACTTTCTTGTAGGTCACGAGTGTTGTGTGCCAGTTGGGCAAGTCCCTCGCGCAACGCGACGAGTTTGCTGTGGTCAAACTGATCATCTTCACCCAATTCATTGAGCATAGCCTGGGTAATGACAAGTTCACCGACCATATTAATCAAAGAATCGACCTTGTCAGTCCCGACTCGAATAGAGCTCGAATCTGACTTGGCTTTGTCGGTAGATTTTTGTTTGCTCGCAACCGGCCTGAATTCTTTCTTAGGGGCTTCTGATTTTGCTGCAGAGTCTGGTTTAGTCGGTGTCGTGTTAGAAGGAGCTGAGTCTGCGGTATGATCGGCGTTATTTTCAGCGTTAGCCGGGCCGCTACTGACTGGCTCTGCGCTTTGTATTGGGCTCGACGATTGACCTTCGCTATCACTCAATGTATCTAGCTCAGAATCAACCTCAATTTCCTCTTCAAACTGAGCAACAACTTTGATCTCAATTTTGGCATCGTCTTCGACCCATTCAAACACTCGCTGGACCTCTTCGGCTGAGGAAGATGTGTCTAGGGTGATATTCCAAGAAAAATAGCAGTCTTCTGATACAAGTTCGTTGAGCTGTGGAATCTTATCGACGTTAGCGACCACTTCCATTTCACCAAATTCGGCTAAGTCTTCGAAAATGAACAGTGGTTCGTTACCGGTTTTGAATAGGTGAGGCTCTGGGGCAAAGGTAATGTCTAAAATATTGGTGACTTTGGTGGCAACAGGCGCGGTGCTTTCCACACTTCCATCAGAACCAGAATCGGTGCCGCTAGGATCTGGGGTCTCATCGGCCAAAATCGCTCTAAACTGTTGTGTTAACTGAACCGCATCTTCTGACTCTTGCGGTTCGTCATTTTGAATTGCCCTTAACATATCGCGCAGGCAGTCAATGGACTTCAGCATTAAGTCGACGTGATTCGCAGCTAGCTCTCTTTCACCATTGCGGATTTGGTCGAGCAGCGTCTCAATCTCATGAGTAAACTCGGCGATGGCATTAAAGCCAAAGGTACCGCTGCCGCCCTTAATTGAATGGGCAGCACGGAAGATATTATTGATTATTTCACTTTCTACGTCGCCGGGTTCTAGGTTTAGAAGCTCCGCTTCCATCGTTTCTAAACCTTCAAAGCTTTCATCAATAAAAACTTCATAGAACTGGGATAAATCAATACTCATAGTGTCAATTCCGCTGATTAAAATCTTACGACTGTGCTTGGTATTGCATACGGTCAGTGACTTAAGCGCGATAGGCTAAAAGGTGGAATGCTGTCACACCCACTCCACCTAATCCGTCTAGCGGGCGACCTTTTTGATTACAGCCAAAAGTTGCTCAGGGTTAAACGGCTTAACAATCCAACCTGTCGCTCCGGCTGCTTTACCCTCGCCCTTTTTTCCTGCGCCAGACTCGGTCGTCAACATAAGGATAGGCGTGAATTTGAATTGCGGGAGCGTTCTTAAGTTTTGAACCAACTCAATCCCGTCCATATTGGGCATATTGACATCAGAGATAATCACGTCAAACTCGCTGCTTTTCGCGATATCTAATGCTTCTTGTCCGTCTTTTGCTTCGGTAACGTCGTAGCCAGCATTTTTAAGGGTGAAGCCCACCATTTGTCTCATTGATGCTGAGTCGTCAACGGCAAGTATTCTTTTCATGAATGGATTCCTTAGGTTCTTAAAATGAAAATTAACTTGGAAGATTTAAGAGGTCTTGTACACCTAACTGCTTGGCAGCATCCGCCAGCGGTTTACTAACACCAGACCACTCAATACTGTTTTGAGTTAAAGAAAGAGACTTTTGCAATGCACAAAGTACTTGAACAGAGGCTGTATCGGCGTCAGTAACGTCACTGACATCCAAAACGATAGGTTCTGAAGATTCTAAACAAGACACAAGTTGCTCGGCGAGCGACTCTGCATCACTGATATGAAGTTTTGTTTGGAGTTTCATTGCCATATTTAGGCTCTAACCAATTCCGAATTCTCTCTCGAAATAATAGAATAGACCTAAATATCTAAAAATCCATAGAATACATTTTTTCTTACAAAATGTTACGTACTGATAATTTTGAAATCTTTTAGCAAAGTTTTAGGATCAATTGTTGGCACTTCACCTAGATTTACCTCAGGCTTAAACATGCCATGAATGTGACCTTTAGGATTGATAATGACAATTGAGCCACTGTGATCGACATAGTAATTATCAGTTACTTCATTGCTCGGGATAGAATACATCAGGCCTAGATCACGAACCAACGGATAGAGGTCTTTGTGTTCGGCCCGTAAGCCAATAATTTCTGGGTGAAAATAATTAGCATACTGACCGACTTTCTCTGGTGTATCGCGTTTGGGATCGACAGATAAAAATAGCACTTGAGTATCACTATCTATCTGTTTTAGCTCAGGCAAAATTTTGCTCAACTTCATCATTGTCATAGGACAAATATCCGGACAGGATAAATAGCCCAAAAATAACAAACTCCATTTCCCTTTTAAGTCTTCATTTGAAAAACTTTTTCCGGTATGTGCTTCTAATGAAAATGATTTTAATGCTCTTGGAGACTGATAAACCAATGTTGTCGGATCCGTTTTGGGCTGGCTAGACTGGAATAAGCTCACACCAATTACAAAAGAGAGAATTGCTACAACAGCGATAATTATCGATTGGTTTTTTTTCATTTTATATACACACCAGAATAGATCGGTTAAAGCCTAATTAAATAAAAGTGATCGACCAGCAAAGCAACAAATAAAATTAACAGGTGCCAAATTGAAAACTTAAACGTCTCCATTGCCAACTGTTTATCGTCTGACGTTTTGAGTTGCCATGCGTACTTTAAAAAGATGACATTCAGTAGCGTACTTGAAACCAAATAAATTAGCCCTGTCATTGCGACCAAATACGGTAAAAAGCACACTAACGTCAATAAGACCGTGTATAGCACAATCGCATTTTTGGTAAATGACAAACCATGTGTGACCGGTAACATCGGAATATTCACTCGGGCATAATCATCACGTCGATGAATAGCCAACGCCCAAAAGTGAGGTGGGGTCCACGTAAATATAATCATCACAAGAAGTAATGAATAAGGGTGAACCTGACCGGTCATTGCGACCCAGCCGAGCAATGGTGGCATTGCACCTGCCAAGCCACCTATCACAATATTTTGTGGTGTAAGACGCTTTAACACTAATGTATAGACAACTGCATAGCCAAATAAACTAGCGAGTGTTAACCAGGCTGTTAAAGGGTTTACCAGTGCATACAGTAAGACAAACCCTAACCCTGCCAGTAAAAATGAAAACGCAACGGCTTGCTCGTTCGTTACTCTTCCTTTGGCGATGGGCCGATTGTAGGTGCGAGCCATTTTGGCATCAATTTTCTGATCGACAATATGATTTAATGCGGCAGCCGCTGCTGATAAAAGTCCAATTCCGACAGAAGCAAAGACCAATAGATCTAATGGTGGCCAACCTTCTTGAGCCAACACCATACCTACGATAGCGGTGACAACTAACATAAAGACGACTTTTGGCTTAGTAATTTCGTAAAGGTCTTTAGCTAAACCAAATATCGAAACGGTTTGTTTTGAAATAGACGTGGTTTGCATAGTTAGGCTCCTTGCTCAACTTCAGCCATTTGGCTATAGCGCGTTTGGTTAAAATGGACCGGTGATGTCAGGTGGTTGTGTTTGTGGAGGTAAAACCAGCTCAAGATCACTGAGCCAAGAAGAAGTAAACCGACAAAGTTATGGGCAACCGCCACATATAAAGGTAAATGGAAAACAACGTTCGATACCCCTAAGGTAATCTGCATTAAGGTTAATACCGTGATCGAAAGTGCAAAAGGTCTGAGTTTGGCGTGTTTCACCATCATCATTACCAGTAATGCTAAAGTGAGTGTTGCGACGATTGCTCCGAATCGATGTAACACATGGATAGACATTCTCGCTTCAAACGGAAATACACCATATTCATAATCGGCATATCCTGTTGGTACTGACAGTGCTTGTTTTATATCAAATTTTTGTTGCCAGCCCGGTTCACAAATAGGCAAATCTGTACAAGCTACCGCAGCATAGTTCGCCGCTGTCCAGCCACCAAGAGCGATTTGTAAAATCACCACGGCGGCCGCCGCTTTAATAACGACAGGAAGTCGTTTATCGTTCGCTAATTGCTCTGAGTGCTCGGCTAACTTATCTTGTTTTATTCGAATTTGATGCCTGAGCCTAAGTGCCAATATTAAAATTAAGCAAAAGGTCGTAAATCCCCCTAACAGATGCCCCATGACCACTAGCGGCATGAGATTCATTGTCACCGTCCACATCCCCAGAACCGCTTGGAATGTAACCGTAGCCAACATTAACGTCGTCAATTTAACTTGTTGTTTTGCTCTTAAACTAAGCGACCAAAGCAGTAAAATCAGTAATCCTAACGTGCCAGCAAAATAGCGATGGACCATTTCGTTCCTGGCTTTAAAAGCCTCCACAGGACGCTCTGGATAGGCTTGTTCGGCAATCGCCACTTCTTCTGCCCCCGTCGGCACGGTCAAGAAGCCATAACAGCCTGGCCAATCAGGACAACCAAGGCCAGCATCTGTTAATCGCGTGTAGGCACCAAGAATAATCACGACACAGACGAGTGCCAATGCCACTTGTGTCAGTTTGTATCGAATCTCTAACATAACACCCTCTTTTTATTATTTTTGTAAGTTGGGTAGGAGTAAAATTGCCGCTCGGGACCTGTTGGTTATTTAACCTATACGAGCATACTTAAGCAGCTTTTTCAAATCACTTAAGATGTATTTACTGGTCATAATAGTTTGCTCTCTTTGTGGGCTTGCTTGATAACGCAAAACCACTTTACCCATGGGGTCAACGACGTATAAAAAATTTGGGTCTAGTTCAGCAAACTGCTTTTGATACGGACGTGTCGCTGGATAATCGGAAATGTCCAACGCATCTGTAAGTACGTACGCCTCAACACGTTTTTGTAACTTACCTAGCGCGATATAGGTTTGATTTAAGCCGTACAGTTGCTCTTTGCAAATTTGATCACAATCACTACCAGTAGGTTGGTAAACAATGCTCCAAGTCGGGTTTTCTTTTTCAATCGAAATAGACACTTCTTCCGCCATGAATTCACCTTTGTTGGTAGCTGCTGGCGTAAACCAATTAAACTGTAACGTCATGTAAGCCAACGCCAATGGCACAACGGCCATCACCACAAAAATCCCAAAAAATGTTTTTGCTTTCATACTAATCTTCCTTCGTTGGAGTGACAGGTTTAGGCTCTTTTCGATAACTCGCCGCCAAGAACACAACAAGTGCAAACCCTGCTAATAAAAACCATTGTAATGCGTACGCTTCGTGTTTTTCGGGTGGCATTACCACTGGCTTATAAAGCTGTGGGTGACCCAAAATCGTATTGGACTGAGCAAAGACGACTATCGGTAAAATTGGCGACGAATAGTCGTAGTAAACTGCTGTCTTTAATGATTGAATACGTTGTGGCCAACTATCAGAAATTTCAGACTCGCCAAGTTGAAAGGAGTCGAACTTGTCTGCTTTTATTTTGCCGATAACATCAAAGTTATTTGGTAGTTGTATCTTTGGTAATTCCGATCGTTGCTCCGGTGCTGGCCACCAGCCCAAATCAACTAAAAAACGCAACTCGGTACCGACCAATTGGACTGTCACGACAACCGAATAACCGACCTTTCCTTGATTCACTTTATTGTCAATAAGCCACATAACATCGTCGGTTCTTTGAACTCTAACTTGCACTTCACGACCGTGTAGAACTTCAGGAGAGTCGTTGGCAATTGATGCAAATTGATCAAAATTTAGCAGTGTTTGAGAACGGTGTTCTTGTAAAAGGTTGCGTTTTTGCTCAGCCCGGTCAAGTTGCCACATACCTAACTTGCACAAAATGACAAAAGCAGTCAAAGTGACAACTGAAGGCCAAAAAGCAATCGAAAAGCGGTTAAGAATTATCACGTTTTTTACACCATACCCCAACAGCCCAAATAGGTAACACCATGGAAATCTTTATAAAAATTATCATTGTAGGCTTATTGATCAGCGTTATTTACAACCTATCCAAGGCGGGTATCGCGATGATAAAAGGTGACAATAAAAACCGTTCAATGAGCCATTTTATTGGCCGACGCTTAATGTTTACCGTCAGCCTTTTGTTATTGATTTTGGTCTTGATTGGACTCGGTATTATCGAGCCCAACCCAAACCCATACCTTCGCTCTTAGCTGCCTACAAAATGTAAACAAAAACAAATAGACACAACCACACCACATCAACAAAGTGCCAGTACCAGCTTGTTGCTTGGAAACCAAAGTGGTTTTCCGGCGTAAAGTGGTTTTTGAGTACAATTCTTAGGAACATGATGATCAACATAATCGTACCCAAGGTCACGTGTAGTCCGTGGAAACCCGTCAATAAGAAGAAGGTATTACCGTAAACACCACTTGTTAACATCAAGCCCAATTCACGATAAGCGTGAATGTACTCTTCTACTTGAAGCACTAAGAACACAGAACCTAACAAGATAGTCAGTCCTAACATGATGGACAATTGCTTGCGTTTGTTTTGCTCTAAGCCAACATGCGCAAAGTGACAGGTCACGGAAGACACAACTAAGATAATTGTGTTGATAAGTGGTAAGCCCCAAGGACCCATCGCTTGAGTTGTTGTGCCGTCAGGCGTTTTGACAAGCGGCCAGATAGCTTCAAACGTTGGCCACAAGACTTCGTGTGTCATCGCATTGTTACTCGAACCACCTAACCAAGGTACTGAGAACATTCGGATGTATAACAAAGCGCCAAAGAAGGCAGCAAAGAACATTACCTCAGAAAAGATAAACCACGCCATACCTTGTTTAAACGAACGGTCCATTTGTGAGCTGTACAAACCCTGCATTGACTCGTCGATGACGTTGCGAAACCAACCCACCAACATAAAAATAATGGTACAGATGCCAGCAAATAATAAATAACCGCTATAGCCATCTTGTCCTTTACTTACGTCATTGACGTAACCTCCTGCGCCAAAGGCGATCATGAACAAGCCAATCGCACCAACGATTGGCCATGGACTTTGTGCAGGTACATAATACTTTTGATATTCTGTTGTCATTGTAATGCCCTCTCTATGAGCAATTTATTCTGCGTTAGCAAACAAGTCGGCAAACTCATCTTTTTGAATCTTGTTGGAGATATCAAACAAGGTGTAAGACAGGGTGACAGTTGTATACTCAACTGGAAGTTCTGGGTCGATATAAAACTGCAACCCCAGTGCTTCCTCGTGGCCTTGTTCTAACGGTTGACGATTAAAACAAAAACACTCAATTTTATTGAAATACTGCGCTGCCAAACCCGGACTCACAGAAGGTACAGCCTGTACCACCATGTCATTTACCGATTGATTTGAAACTAAAAAGTTAACTTCATGCATTTCACCCGGATGCACCTTCATCCGTTTGACCTCTGGCTCAAACTGCCAAGGCAAATTACCTTGCGTGTGGGCAATAAATTCGACCGTCACCCATCGCTCTTTGTCGATTTGTTCGGATAAAGTCGCTGCCTCACTACTCGTTTTGCCATTTAGGCCGGTGATATCACAAAAGACGTCATACAAAGGGACGAGCGCAAACCCAAACCCAAACATAAACACAACCGTTAGGACTAGTTTTTTTATTAGTCGTGTATTGTTGGCTTCGTTTGGAGTCTGCGTACTCATCCTCTCTCCCCTCATGCTTGTATTCGGTCAAATATAGTTATGCTATTTGATTGTTGGTGGTGTTTCGAAGGTGTGATATGGCGCTGGTGATGGCACCTCCCACTCTAGACCTTCTGCACCTTCCCAAACTTGATCCGTTGCCTTTTCGCCACCTTTGATGCACTTGTAGACCACAGCAACAAACAATAGCTGCGACAAGCCAAAGGCAAAGCCACCGATACTTATAATCGCGTTAAAATCGGCAAATTGTGTTGCATAATCAGGGATGCGTCGCGGCATGCCTGCCAACCCAACAAAGTGCATTGGGAAGAACAACACGTTGACCGAAATCAGAGACAACCAGAAGTGAAGCTTTGCAAGACCTTCATCAAACATATGACCCGTCCACTTTGGTAACCAATAGTAAGCACCAGCCATAATTGAGAAGATGGCACCTGTTACTAGTACGTAGTGGAAATGCGCGACAACAAAGTAGGTATCGTGGTACTGGAAATCAGCTGGTGTAATAGCCAACATGAGTCCTGATAAACCACCGATTGTAAACAACACGATAAAGGCGATTGAGAACATCATCGGCACTTCAAAGGTCATTGCCCCGCGCCACATGGTTGCCACCCAGTTGAAAACCTTCACCCCGGTGGGCACGGATATCAACATAGTGAAGTACATGAAGAACAGCTCACCGGCTAACGGCATACCCGTCGTAAACATGTGGTGCGCCCAAACCATGAAGGATAAGATCGCAATAGACGCTGTCGCGTACACCATTGATGCATAACCAAATAGCTTTTTGCGACTGAACGTTGGGACGATTTGAGAGATGATGCCAAACGCTGGCAAAATCATGATGTACACTTCTGGGTGACCAAAGAACCAGAAAATATGCTGGAACAGAACTGGGTCGCCACCACCTGCAGCATCAAAGAATGACGTTGCAAAGTACTTGTCGGTTAAGACCATAGTAACGGCACCGGCGAGTACTGGCATAACCGCAATCAGTAAGAAAGCCGTAATCAACCAGGTCCAGACAAACAATGGCATTTTCATGAAAGTCATGCCAGGAGCACGCATATTGAAAATCGTTACAATGACGTTGATTGCACCCATGATGGATGAGATACCCATTATGTGAACCGAGAATACAAAGAATGCGGTACTGTCATTACTGTACGTCGTAGAAAGTGGTGCATAGAAAGTCCAACCAAAGTTAGGACCACCACCTTCCATAAATAACGACAGCAATAAGATCAAAAACGCGAATGGTAAAATCCAGAAGCTCCAGTTGTTCATTCTAGGCAATGCCATATCGGGCGCACCTATCATCATTGGAACCATCCAGTTGGCCAAACCAACAAAGGCTGGCATCACGGCACCAAAGACCATGATTAGACCGTGTACTGTGGTCATCTGATTAAAGAAATCAGGCTCTACCACCTGTAAACCTGGTTGAAATAACTCAACTCGGATAACCATTGCCATTGCCCCACCAATGAAAAACATCAGTAGAGAAAACAGCAAGTAAAGTGAACCTATGTCTTTGTGGTTGGTGGTTAATATCCAACGCATGATGCCTTTAGGGGCACCATGATGTTCGTGGTCGTCGTGATGATCGACAGCAGTATTATCTACAGAACTCATGTTGCCTCCTATTGCTCTTTAAGATATGCGTAAACTTGTGATGCTTGAACCACATCACCGGTATCGTTGCCCCAAGCATTTCGCTCGTAGGTAATGATGGCAGCTAGGTCTTTCAAGCCAAGCTGTTTGCCATAAGCCTGCATACCTGTACCAGGCACACCATTAACGACAACATCAATATGAGCATCCATATCTTCTAAGGCAATTTTGCTGCCTTTCAGAGCCGGGAATACACCAGGAATACCTTCACCATTTACTTGGTGACATGCCGCACAGTTGGTCACGTAAGCCTTCTCGCCTACTGCCATTAGTTCGTCATAGGACATGTTCATTGCCAGAAGCTTTTGTTCTTCTTCTTTGGCTAAACGGGCCAGCTCTTCTTGCTCTTCTACCCAAACCTGAAAGTCTGCAGGTTCTTTAGCAATAACAACAATTGGCATGAAGCCGTGGTCTTTACCACAGAGCTCCGCACATTGGCCTCGATAAATACCTGGCTCGTTAACACGTGTCCACGCTTCATTGATAAAGCCTGGGTTGGCGTCTTTTTTAACGGCAAACTCAGGTACCCACCAAGAATGGATTACGTCGTCAGAGGTGATCAAAAATCGAACTTTTTGACCAGTTGGAATGACTAATGGACGGTCAACTTCAAGTAAGTAGTTGTTTGATTTCTCACGCTTATTAACAATTTGCTCAGGGGCCGTAGCCAACAAACTGTAATATTCTAAGTCGTGGTCAAAGTACTTGTAGTGCCACTTCCATTGGGAACCCGTTACCTGAACGGTAAGATCGGCTTGGCTTGTATCTTCCATTTCGATCAAGGTTTGAGTTGCAGGTATCGCCATCCCAATTAAGATGAGAAACGGAATTGCAGTCCAAATAATTTCCACCTTGGTGCTTTCGTGGAAGTTGGCTGGGGTTACCCCTTTGGACTTACGATGATGGAGCATGGACCAAAACATTACTCCAAACACTAATACGGCAATGATGCAACATATGTAGAAGATGATCATATGCAAGTTGTAGACACTTGCACTTATATCCGTCACACCTTGAGTCAGGTTGAGACGCATCTCATCTGCTTTGGCGGTATTAGCAAATACGGCAGCCAGCGCTAGCCAGCTAGATTGCTTAGCAGTCACACAGAATCCTCCATTGTTAAAAACAAAAAGGGAATTCTGTACTACCCACCTCAGAGCCTAGACCGACGAAAACCCACACGCTCGATCTACTGGCTATGTCCCCTGAATGTTTTTATATTTATTATTGTTATATCCCGAACCACTTTGTGGTGCCGTGTTGATATGATTATTTTTTATTCAACAAAAAATAACGTATAACGATTGCACGAAGAGTGCAAATTTTAATCGATGAAATGCGACCAAGTGAACAAATATTAACCAGTCGCATTTTAGAGAAATGTAATTTAAAGACTTTTCTTTGGAGGAAGTGCCGAGTTTGCAAAGATGAGTCCAGCCACAATCGACATCAAAATAACCAATGATTGCTGTCCTGCCAGCTCTGCTGACGCAAAGCCTTCACCCACAATATAAGAGTTAAGGCTGATAAAGGTTTTGCTGCCTGGAACCAAGACAATTAAACCCTGCATAGTAACAATTACCGCGGGTGCATTGGCAATTCGAGTAAATAAGTTGCCGTAAACTCCCACCATAAATGCACCTAAAAATGCACCTATGCCCAAATCAAAATAAACCGCGCCATAGTGACTAGAGCCATAGGAAACAAAACCAATAAGGAGTGACCAAATAATATGTCTTCGACGGGTTCTAAAGGCAATGATCAAAGCCCAGCCCAAAATAAATATGGCTAGCCATGCACTCCATTTCGGTAACATTGGCTGAATCATATATTCGACCTGGCCAAAGACACTGTGACCAATTTCGATACCCACAAAGGCACCAAAAAATAGCTTAAATAAAATCATCACCGCATCCATCACCTTGGCGGTACCAGACACTAAGTGACGCGCAGAGAGTTCTTGCAAACCGATGGTTAAGGCAAGGCCCGGAACCAAAACGATAATGGAAGATAAAACCGCTAGATGTATGTTTATGCCAGGGTCTATGTATGCTGCTATTGCACAAGCTCCAATCGCAGAGACCATAGAGACCAAAGGCTCAAGCATGTTTGCCACACCCTTTGAGCGCTCGGACCACAAAATAAAAACATAGACGATTAAGCCAAGTAACGCTGACCACAACGCCGTATTGGCACTGGTATTCATCAGCATGGCAAATGCGCCACCGGTCAAGCCATAGGATAAGGCCGTTGCCCAACGCCCATAAGGGTTTGGCATAAACTCGATTTCATCTAGGCGCAATTGTGCTTCTTCAACACTGAGTTCACCGCCTAAGACCAAATCAACAACATCATCAGTCCTAGACAAGGAGCCCATATCCAAGTCACCGGGCTCTACTCGTGCCGCGTGGGTATATTCATCTTCGTGCCCTTCGGTCCAAAGCACAAAGGTCATTGAGGTCGGTGAAATAATAAAAGAAGAACGCAAACCCAAGGCATCGGCCAGCGTCATCAAGTGCGCTTCAAGACGGTACGCGGGCGTTCCATACTTGTGTAGCATTTTGCCTAAACGAACGATGAATTTTCGTTTTTGCTTAAATGCTTCTTGCTGATCTTGCATACACCTGACCTTCTTTAAACTGCTAAGTAAGTATGAATGAACAAACTACCGCGTTTCTAAAATTATTCTGAATTGTCTTGTACTTGTTGCGCTACGTCTTGTTGTTTGTCTGCGTCCTGCGTTTCAGTTTCTTGAGCAGAACTGACCGCTTCAGCAATAAGTTCGAGCTTTTCGTGTTCGACATCCACGTGATTCGGCTCAAGCGCTGGCATCGACTTAGTGACTTTATGAGACAACTGAGTAAATCGCTCTACTTTGCCCGCCAAACCTTGTTTACCTGCCAGTCCCTTAACGGTGTCATTATATTGATTACTAACCGTATTTAAGGTTTTACCCAACTTTTGTAGGCGCTCTGCGACAATACAAACTTGGTTATAAATATCACCCGCTTTTTGACTGATCTCTTTGGCTTCTTTATTGCCTTGCTCAATGCGCCATAAATTCGCCACGGTTTTTAATATTGGCATAAGCGTCGTATGTGATACCAAAATAACGTTCTTCTCATAACCATAATTGAACAAGTCTTTACGGTGTTTTAACGCTTCAATGTACGCCGGCTCTATAGGCATAAACATTAGAACAAAACTCGGACTTCGCAACCCGACTAAGTTAGAATAGTCTTTCTTAAACAAGTCGTTAATGTGGTTTTTAACTGCTTCACAATGACTGTCTAACGCCGCTGCACGTTCAGCCTCTGACTCTGCCGATATCGCTTGGTCATACGCAACTAATGACACTTTGCTATCAATCACAATGTGTTTGTTATCAGGTAGTTTTATCACAAAATCAGGTAAACGACGGTTGCCCTCTTCGTCTTTTAGGTTTTCCTGAGTATCGTAGTGTGAACCTTTAATCAGACCCGCTAACTGCAACGTACGCTCTAGTTGTACTTCACCCCAGTTACCCGTGGTTTTTTTGTCGCCCTTTAGCGCCGTTGCTAGGTTGTTAGCTTCCGACGTCATCTGCATGCCGACTTCCAGCACTTTTTTCAGCTCTGAGCTTACTGTCGCCTGGCCTTTAATAGACTCAGAATGCACTTCATTAACGCGTTTTTGGAAGCCTTCCACTTGCTCTTTAAACGGCTTCAAAATCGCATCAAGCTCTGACTTATTTGATTGACTAAAAGACTGACTTTTTTCTTCCAGTATTTTATTGGCAAGATTGGCAAACTCAGTTTTGAGTTGCTCTCTTTGTTTTTCAACTTGTGCTTGTTGCTCTTCAAAGAATTGCTGTTTTTCGGCTAGGCTTGTTTTGATTTCAGTTAGCTCTGCCGTCACCGCCATTAAGGCTTGTTGCTTTTCATCAAGTAGCGCTTGGGCTTTTTCAGTCAATACACGTTGCTCTGCTATTGCTTGGTTGCGCTCTTCGATACGGGTTTTTAACCCTTCTATTTCAGCGTTCGCACCCGATAGCTGTTGGTTTGCGACTTGCGCTTGTGTTTGGAAATTGAGCTTAGCATCGTCACTACGTTGTAAATTATTGGTCAACTCGGAAAGTTTGAGATCGGCTTGCTCAATGCGTAACTGCTGTTCATTGAGTTGGCTTTGTAGGGCTTGTATAGACTTTAAAGCGCGTAGTCGCGCGACAAACAACGCTATGATGACAATGGCTAACACTAAGATGATTATTTCTAACTGACCGAACTGAAATTGCAAAAGAAAACCCTTTTTTACGAGAACTTATAATTGGGTTTATTGTGCCTTTCATAGGTCAAAAAGGGAATGTGTGATATCAGATAGTTAGGATTTTATTTTTATATCAGCGAGCTACTGAAGAGAGCGTACGAATAGTGATTTCCTGATACAGAAATAAAAAAGCCCACCTCGTTGTTGAAGTAGGCTGTCAAAATGAAAGACTGTCAGATTAAAACGTGTATATCGTCGCTTTAGATAACAATTGTTTTGCGTTCATTTTACCCGCTGAGCACTTTTCGATGTCTTTATACTTAAAAACAAAATATTGGTTAGCGAAACCGTTGACGTGATACGTCACATGCTCGTCATCTTTTAAAGATCGCAGGCCTCCAGCAAAGTTACAGGTCACATCAGCAATAACATTGGCATACGACTTAACGAGTTCTCGTTGCTTGTCTTGCGCTTCTTTGCGCGCCTTGTCCGACACTTTTTTCACTTCAACCTTGTATTGAACCATATCCTTATTGATGTCTTTGAGCTTCTTACTCAAGTCCTTCATTACTGTTTCAAGTGATGATAGTTTGGCTTTGCTCTTATCGTCACCTAACTCAGACGCTAATTCGGCATCCCTGATCTCACGCTCTACGCGGCGTACTTCTCGCTCGACACGAGCCGCCTTTCTGGCAAGCTCATGGTGCTTTTTACGCAGTTCGCGTTGTTTTTCACGTGCCTCTCGTTGTTCTTTTGATGTGACTCCGCTCACCGCTTCAGCAATCATTGTCGCGCGGTGAATTTCACGCTCAATATCATGTAACTCATGACGACTCATAGTAAGAAATTCTTCGTTTTCTTCTGTTGCGTATTCCATTTCTACAATGGCTTCGGTAATGCTTTGGGCGAGCTCAAGTCCTTCTTCAATATCAGATTCACTCACGGCATTAGGCAGCGGTGGAGGCGGAGGTACGGGCGCTGACGGATCACTTGAAAAGTGCTCGCCATTTCTAGAAATAAACACTCTCGGCGCGATGTGACCGCTACTACTTAATTCAAAAAACAAGCCTTGATTGGCCAAATAGCTGCCTTCTACTCGGCTCGAATGTCTGCCAAGCTGCTCGTTTAGGGACGTCTTAAGAATAGAAGACATGATTTTTATGTCTTTTTTAGCCTGGCCGATTTGGTCACTAATGTCTTTATCATTTGCTTTTGCGTCTACCGCAACGAATGCCAGAAGACTCATAACAGTGACAGCCAATGTTGAAAACTTAATATTCATTTTATTTACCTTTTCTGATCAATTGACGTTGGTTTTAAAGAACCAAGTCGCTTGGGTTACTCTTCACTTAGGCCGCGCACAGGCGCACCGTCGTACTCATTAGTGTGACCCATCGAGGCCATTCGAAATCTATATTGCAAACGGTTGATTTCAGACTCTATGTATTGCAAGTCTTCCGCTTGTTGTGTCTGAAACGCTTTAGCGAGCCGTTGCAAGTCCTCTTGTCGCTCTAAACGGCTACTTTCCATTAGGTAGCTCGCAATTTTGGCAGACTGCTCAGCTTGGCGTTGCTCGAGCATCGCAAAAGTATCGCTAATATGTTCGTTGCTTTGTAATAACCAATTATCAAGCTGGTTTTGTAAACGTTCGTTTTGTGCTTGTTGCCACGCTTGTTGTTGCTGTTGACCTGTCATGACGGTTAAACCTGAATCGGTCCAATGCACTTTTAAGTCAAAAGCCAAAACAGAGCACGCAAAAATAGAAAACGTCATAGCCAGAGCAGAAAAACCATTTTGATTCCACCAGCTTTGTTTTGACGTATGGCGGCTGAATGTTTGATCTATATTCCATTCAGGCACTTTCAAAGATTCGGTCAGTGCGGCGTTATCTGTTTGTAATCGCTCTGTGACCATCATACGTTCATGCCATTGCGAGTCGTTACGTAACTTTGCCAACTCACTGTGTGTCAGCACGTCACCCACCAACCACTTATTAAAAAGCGACTCGAGCTCATTTTGTTTTTCGTCATGCTGCATTTTCTGTACTCTCTATTGCTCGCTTTAATTTATCTAACGCGCTATAAAATTTAGATTTAACCGTATTCGTCGATACGCCCATTTGCTCAGCTATTTGTTCAAACGTCAGTTGTTGATAAACCTTTTGCTCTACCACTAGTTTTTGTTCAAAGGGTAATTGGCTCAGGTATGACAGTAACTCGCCTTTTGTTTTGTTCTTTTCAAAGTGCTGGCTTGGATGACCACCCTCGTCAATACTTACTAGGTTGTCGACTATTTGCTCATCATCTAGATCCAATTTTCTTCGACGGTAATAATCCACACAGCGAAAATGAGCCAACGACATTAACCAGGTTTTAAATGCACTTTGTCCTTTAAACTGATGCAAGTTTTTACACACTGAGACAAAAGTTTCTTGCATTAAGTCCATTGCATCAGACGAGTTACTCGTCATTCTTAACGCATAGGAATACACCAAAGCTTCATAACGCTTTACGAGCTTATGCCAGGCTTGTTGGTCGCCATTTAATGCCTTTGTGATCAGCGTGTCGTCAGATTGCTTAAAAAACAAAATAAGTCCTGTCTATTTCCTTTATCGAGCGCTTGCTCTTTATTCTGTCTCTATAGTCGTGGGAGGTTTAAAAAAAGTTTGAGTATTTTTGTTTTTTTGTTCGCTTTTTTTGCTTACTAAATTAAAAAACTGGTTATCTAATTAATATTATTAGCAAATTTAGCGGCATTAGGGCATAAAAAAACGAACCTTTTGGTTCGTTTTGAAAAGTTGTGATTGCCTTACTAAAATTCGGCGACGACTCGTACGCTATCATCGACGTACTTATCATCCATTATGCCAACGGCGACCGGATTATTACTTACGTACTCTTTTATTTCTTGTGATGATACAAACTCCTTTGGAGGGACAGCACGACCCGTAAAAGACATTTTGGCCCAGTAACCCGAATATTGAGATTCAGACTTATTTAGTACCATTCGATTAAACGACTGCCGAATCGTATTTCCCTCAACTAATGTAATAGGCACTGCGCGCTGACCATTGTCGAATGCACCTTTGCGCCCTAGAAATATCTTTTTGGCGTCCGATATAGAAAATGTCGTTGGATTATCTTTGTGCACCACAACCACATTTCCGGCAAGAGACGGCAAAGAAAAACTAAACAGCAGAATAAACATTAAATTTTTCATCTTCTTACCTTAAAACTTGAAGTCCAAACCAACAAATACGCCCTTTGAATCTGTCATACCATCTTGGTTTTCATCAATGAAAACGGCCGCATCACCTTCGTCAGAGAATATCGTGTATTCGACTTTAAGTGCAAGTCGTGGGTTAATATCATACCTCGTACCAAAGGCGAGTGTATTATAATCAACGTCCAACGTACCGGTTTCCTCATCTTCAAATCCAGCCGAAATACCGCCTGGAGCAATGTCTTTTGAATAAGGCTCTTTAAACTCGGTGTAATAAACGTACGGTGTATATTTTCCAACCCTGTAAGCCAAAGACACTAACCAGGATTTGTA
>NZ_CEYNSH010000002.1:51627-78527 GCF_982872775.1 Psychrosphaera sp.
ACAAAACCACCTATTAAAGAGCCAAATCCCGATATGTTAATATCCTCATTCCCAAGTACCGAGGGTGGTAGAGTTAAACCAGCGACTAACAGACATGCACTGAACTTAATGTTACTTTTTTGCTTAATACTCATACATAAACCTATTAAGTTACATTTCAAAATTCGAAGACAACTCTGACAGTGTCATCGACATCGGCCTTGTCCATAACTCCAATAGCTCCCTTATGTTTGGCAACAAACTCCCGTACGGCCATCGAACTCTCTAGCTCCAAGGGTGGCGTCGCTCGCCCAGTAAAACGCATTTTGGCCCAATACCCGGTATACTGAGATTCGGACTTATTCAGAACCAAACTGTTGAACTCTTTTCTAATTTCATTTTCACTGTCAAGTGTTGCTAGTTTAGCGGGGTCGCCATTATCAAATGAACCTTTGCGTGCCAAAAAAAGCTTTTTAATATCCGAGCTCGTCACTTTTGACAGGTTTTCAGAATTAACCACAACCACGCTCTTGGCTACAGAGCTAAAAGACAATACCAATGTAATGAGAATCAGTAGTTTTTTCATATTTAGCTTCCCCAATTAAAACGCAAAGTCTAGCGCAAAAAACAGCGCCGTACTGTCGGTATCGCCATCCCTATCGTTGTCTATGAACACGGCGGCGTCACCTTCATCGTTAAACGAAAGCAACTCCACCTTTAGTGCTGCTGCAGATGACAAGTTGTATCGAGTTCCAACTCCCACAGAGTTATAATCGTCATCAAGTGACCCAGTTAGCCCATCTTCAAAACCATTTGAGATTCCGCCTGGCGCAATAAAACGAAAGTCACCTTCGAAGTTGGAATAAAAGATATAAGGTGTCCACTTATCGAACCGTTTGGCAAAGGAGACAAACCAAGAGGTATAGATATCTGTATATTTATTCCACTCGGCTGTCGCTATAGTGTCACCGTTATCATATTGGACGGAAAGGTCCAGAAACTCAGTATCAACCCATTCACCACCAAAGGCTGGGTTGGATGGGTAGTTGCCCTCTTCATAAGAGGTAAAGTTTTCTCTGCCATCTAAATAAGAAACTCGAAAATCGAAATCACTGATCTGACTGCTGACGACAATACCTATTAGATCTCGATAGTCTTTAGTCGTTCTCAGACCTGACACGCCTCTAAATTTGCCATCATTATTATAAAGCTGTGCCGTTTTGTACTGATCAATTGTCGTAATAAGGGTATTAGGATCTGTAGACTCTTGCCCGAGATATAGACGTAACTGAGAGGTCACGTCACCAAAGTCGAAATTCATATCGAGATTCACACCTTGATAGTTGGTTAGCGCTAATGAATAGGCATCCGATGGGATGCGTAACCATGGATACGCCACGCCCACGTCCATGTAGTCAGAAAATCGATAAACCGGTAGACGCATTTGGCCAAATTTGATGCTTGCCTCTGGGGTAACATCATATGTTCCGTAAAACCACTCGAGCTTTGGATCAAAATCATTAACCCCTCTAAACATCACTTGCCCAGTCACACTTAGTTTTGGCTTTATTTGATAAACCGCCTGTAGGCCCACTCTCGATTCGGTTTTAAACTCGATACCGTCTACGTATTGGCCAGCAGCATCCGGTAACCGAGCAAAATAGCCGTCGCCGTCAAGGACTGTGCCACCAACAATTGAGCCAAAACCTGAGATTCTGAAGTCATTATTGGCAAATAATGTTGGGCTACTTAAGGCCATTAGTAGAAGAGGAATTGCTTTAAATGTTGCAAGTGGTGGCTTAGTCATTGTTTTTGTCATTTGGCTCATTCGGTTTTCCTTACATCAAAACAAAATAAGTATAGACAAAGATAAGTAGGTTGCTTTTTAAGCGTAAAATAAATTTATTGTATAGATTTTGGACACAAAAAAAGCCGCATTAGGCGACTTTTTATAATTCAATTTTGTTGTTGAGTTTAACGCATTCCAGATTTATTTAACTGGCGTTAACCAACCCCATTTGTCTTCAGTAGTACCGTTGAACAAGCCAAAGAACGCATCTTGAACTTGTTTTGTGATTGGACCGCGTTTTCCGTTGCCAACATTAATGCCGTCCACGCTGCGAACTGGTGTCACTTCTGCTGCCGTACCACACATTAGTACTTCATCTGCTAGGTAAAGCGCTTCACGAGGAATGTTTTGCTCGCGTACTTCATAACCCATATCACGTAATAAAGTGATGATTGTGTCACGAGTGATACCCGGTAAAATTGCTGCCGTTACTGGCGTTGTCGTTACAACATTGTTACGAATTACAAATAAGTTTTCACCTGCACCTTCAGAAACCATACCGTTAACGTCAAGAGCGATACCTTCACCGTAACCATGACGGCGAGCTTCCATTGAAATCAGCTGAGAAGACAAGTAGTTACCACCCGCTTTTGCACCAGTAGGCATAGTGTTCGCCGCTAGACGGTTCCAGCTAGAAATACCAGCATCAACACCGTTTTCCAACGCTTCTTCACCTAAATACGCGCCCCACTCCATCGCTGCAACTAAAACGTCAGCTTCAGTGTTGAATGGTACGGCTAAGCCTAAACCGATTTCGCCGTAAAACGCGGCTGGACGAAGGTAAGCTGATTTGAAGCCGTTTTTAACCACAACGTCTTTTTGCGCTTGGTTTAACTGCTCATGTGTGAACGGAATCGTCATTCGATAAATCTTAGCTGAGTCAAATAAACGCTTTGTGTGGTCATCTAAACGGAAGATACACGTGCCTTTATCTGGCGTGTCGTACGCTCTTACGCCTTCAAAAACTGAAGAGCCGTAGTGAATAGCGTGACTTAAAACGTGTACTTTTGCATCAGCAAACGGAATTAATTCTCCGTTGAACCAAATCTTCTCTGCAGATGATGGTAATGCCATGGTGATCCCCTTAAATTTTAGTTGGCGCAATTTTGCCCCAACCGCCGTTGAATAGCACTAACTCTATTCAATTCTCATGAAAATATTATTGTTCGACTTGTCAGCTTTTTTTACCACTTTTTAGAGTGAATATCCTAATTTATGGGGCTTGCCGGACAATTTGTGACTCGATAGATAAGGCTTACATTTAGTGTTTAATGTGCGCCTGTGTACTTTTGCCAATAAAAGAAAACTCTGCGGCCAAAATAGTAGGCAGTCCATAAGGTCCAATGTAATGCATAGTACCAGTGGCAACTAAAACAGAGTGCTCTTTTAATAATGGATCTAACACTGTTTTCCAAGCCTGGTTTCTGTCTATGATGAGCGCCTTTTCTAAGGCATTATCAAACTTGGTTTGGGTTAGAGTTTGTTGATACATTTTTTCAAAAGCATCAAGATCACCATCGAACCAAGCTGCTAGCATATTGTTTGGCAGTTCCGACATTTGCGTTAGCTCGGTCAGCGTATCACGCAGCATATCGTCGTAATTGATATTGGGGTTTTGTTCGAACAAATCATTGAAAAGCCTTAATTGCATATCAAAGGTTTCTAATTGAACAACTTGTTTGCCCTTGGTTTTTGCATAGTTTATTAGTTGCTGATCAACGCCAAGCGCCGGGCTTAATCCAAGTTCCTGATAGGCCATTTGCACCATGACAATCGCCAGCATCCAAGGCTTAAACCTTTGATATTGATCTAAAGACGTACCGTAAGCCCTAAAGAACTCATTCACCTCTTTTTGAACATCGTTAGACAGTACATCTTTTATGGTTTTATCTGCCGGTAACACGGCGTATTGCAGGACGGCTTGAGATTGTTCGAGTGGCGAAACTATAGACAAATCAACTTCTACAACTAAGGTGTCGACCGCATCTACTTTCTGTTTCAACCTCTTTGGCAACTGATTTAAGCGTTCATCCCCTACATGAATCGTCCCCACCAAGTAGTCGTCTTGGTTTATGCCTTTACCTTGCCAAATCGGCATGGCTGTGACGTTGGGGTTAAATAAAACACCAACCAATACAAAAAATACCGCTAGGACAGGCAGTCCCCAATAATATGCGTTAAGAAAAACGCGGTGAGCTAAATCACCAACCTGTGCTTTTTGCCACCTAGTAAACATGAATACGACCGTTTTAATTTTGAAACTTCTTATCTAGTGCTTGTTTTACCACATCCGGCACAAATGCACTGACATCTCCATGATGAGCAGCCACATCGCGAACGATGGTTGAAGAAATATGACTGGTTTCTGAACTTGGCGTTAACAATACGCTTTCAAGTTGGGGATTTAATTTGCGATTAACACTCGCCAATTGATATTCGTACTCAAAGTCAGCAACGGCTCTGACACCACGAATCAATACGGTTGCACCTTTTTCATTTGCATAATCCGCCAGCAAGCCTTTAAAGCCCTCGACTTCAACATTGTCCAAGTCTTTAAGAGCAGTTTGCGCCAATTCAACTCGCTCTTCCAAACTAAAAAGTGGCTGTTTTCGAGAACTCATTGCGATAGAAATAACCACTTTATCAAAGAGTTTGGCCGAGCGTCGGACGATATCGATGTGACCATTAGTAATGGGATCAAAAGTGCCTGGATAAATCGCTGTAATCATAATTGTATAAACCTTTTCAAAATGCTTTACACACTATAACAGATTTATTTTCGACGAAAAAAATCAGTTTAAATGGAATGTGGTAAAGTGTTTTTCATTGAGTCTGCAAAGACATGAATTAAAGAAAAAACATAGAGCTATTGATCTAATGTATAGTTCAATAGAAAATAAACTTATTTGCCTCCTGAGTCGATGACACAAAGGATTGGTTATTAGCGTTAACGGCTAATTTAAAGAGACTGGATATGAAAACAAAAGATCGTATTGTTCAAGCAAGTATTGAACTGTTTAATGCTAAAGGTGAACGCAACGTGACGACAAACCACATTGCCTCTCACTTGAACATTAGTCCGGGTAATTTGTATTACCACTTTAGGAACAAAGAAGAAATCATCCGCAATATTTTCACTAAATACGCGGATCACATGCAGGTTTCTTTTGAACCTGTAAAACCAAGCCAAGACCCTGTAAAAATCTTAACAAACTATCTCGACGCGGTTTTCTCAGCGCTTTATCACTTCAACTTTTTATACGACAACTTGCCAGTCATCATGGCAAGAGATCCTGAATTAAAAGTTCAGTACCTCGACATTCACAACCGTATGATGGAAAAAATTCATCAACTTGTTGTGAGCTTAGAAGTGGCAAACGTCATCAAAATGGATGCCGATGATATTGAAGATTTTTCTAACATTATCAAACAGCAAGTGACGTTTTGGATCAGCTACTGTAAAACCAGTCGCGAAGACACCACGATTACAAATGAATTGATTTATCACGGCTTGCTGAAAGTTTTACTATTATTTAAGCCATACGTAACCGATGAGTATCGTGAAGCCGTGCGTCAAATCACTGAGCGTTACACATCACTTGCCAATGGCGAAACGACCGAACAAGGGCCAACCGATGTTTAATATGCAACAAAGCTACCAAAATAACTTAACGCAACACTTAGAACTGTTTAAGCAAATGGAAGACTATTTGCCACAGGCTGAGGCCCTAGCCAACGCCTGTTTCGATGCGTTAAATAAAGGTGGCAAGATTGTATTTTTTGGTAATGGCGGCAGTGCCGCAGACAGCCAACACTTAGCGGCGGAATTTGTCGTTCGATTTAAAAAAGAGCGCCGCGCGCTTGCATCTATCGCTCTAACGACTGATACATCTATTTTGACCGCTAATGCCAATGACTATTCTTTTGACTCTGTCTTTTCTCGTCAAGTTGAAGCATTAGTAAATGAAAATGACGTTGTCATTGGTTTAACGACCAGCGGCACCAGCGCCAATATTAATTTAGCTCTCGAAGCAGCCAATGAGTTGGGCGCCTACACAGTTGCACTAACAGGCCGTGATGGCGGTAAAGTAAAAGATATCGCAAAGTTACCTATCATTATTAAAAATGACATCACAGCGCGTATTCAAGAAGCTCATATGTTTATTGGCCATTGGTTATGTGAAGCCATCGATGAACTAGTCACGCAAAATGACTAGGACTGAATGACACATGTTTGATTTATCAATTTTTAAGACACTGTCCAATAACAACATTTTGGTTGTTGGTGACGTAATGCTCGACCGTTATTGGACGGGTGACTCACAACGCATTTCACCAGAAGCTCCTGTTCCTGTCGTCAAAATATCTGACCTGGACGACAAGGTTGGTGGTGCAGCCAATGTGGCACGCAATATTGCTCACTTAGATGGCAAAGTCACACTTATGGGGATTATTGGTAATGACGAAAATGGTGAGCGTTTAAACCACTTACTTGCCGATGAAAGCGTTACTTCTAAGCTGCTAGTGCAAGATGACCAACCAACGATTGCCAAGTTACGCGTTATCAGTCGTCAACAACAAGTGGTTCGTTTGGATTTTGAAGAAAGTTTTGCCACTAAACACGCTGCGGCTTTGGTTGACGCCTTTAAAGCGGAGTTAGAAAATCATGAGTTTGTGGTTTTTTCTGACTACAACAAAGGCTCCCTGCAGTTTGTCACCGAAATGATTAAAATAGCCCGTGATGCGGGTAAAACGGTGTTAATCGATCCTAAATCAAAAGATCTATCGACATACTCTGGTGCTTCTGTTATCACACCGAACAAAACAGAGTTTGTTGCCGCCGGCGGCGTAGTGAGCTCAGACGAAGCAATTGTTGAGTCTGCACACGCAATCATGAACGACTGCAACATCGACTCTATTTTGCTTACCCGCAGTGAACAAGGCATGTCTGCTATCACTCGTGATAAGAAAGTCGATATGCCAGCACAAGTGCTTGAAGTCTCGGATGTTACCGGTGCAGGTGATACGGTCATCGCCACCTTAGCAATGATGATGGCCAGTGGTTTAGAGCTAGCTGATGCTGCCAAAATCGCCAATTTAGCGGCCGGTATTGTAGTGAGTAAACTTGGTGCTGCAACAGTTTCTCCAGAAGAGTTATATCAAGTAGTGAACAAACACTTATTTAGCTCTAAACAAAGTCACTATCAGACGCCATTTGACGATGTGCTGCAACACATCAAATTTGCCAAACAAAGCGGTGAACGTATCGTCTTTACCAATGGCTGTTTTGATATTTTACATGCCGGTCATGTTCATTATTTAGAGCAAGCCAAAGCGCTGGGTGATCGCCTAGTTGTCGGACTTAACAACGATGCGTCTATCACTCGATTAAAAGGCGAAGGCCGTCCTGTCAACCCATTGGCTCAGCGTGCGACTGTCATCAGTGGCTTAGCAAGTGTCGATTGGGTCATTCCTTTTGGCGAAGTAAATGGCGACGACTACGACGACACTCCATATCGACTGATTGAACAAGTCAGCCCAGATGTATTAGTAAAAGGCGGAGATTACACGCCAGAGTCTATTGTTGGCGCTGATTTAGTCCAGCAACGCGGTGGTGAAGTCGCGGTTATTGAGTTTGTCGATGGCTGTTCAACTACCAAGATAATTGAGAAAATAAAGCAGTAGTTCTTTGCTGAGTCATTAGTCTAGGGCGTCACTTTGTTAGCCGCTAGCCACCTTACTCATTGCTAACTGCATTACGTTTTCCATTAGGCATCTAACCAAAAGCTTGCTTCGGCAAGCTTTTTGCCATTTACCTGAATCTCAATGGCGTGTTCACCTGTGTAATATCGACGCGTTGAAATCGGCACTATTTTGTGGACCTTGTTAAGTTTTACTGATTCATTTGGCTCGAGCTTCAGTGACGTCCATTTAAAGGTCTTATTGGTTTGCTTGCCGTTCGCTTTTACGTGACGAACCACGTAATCCACCAATAATGATATAGAGCTCTCACCTCTGTTTTCTATCTCACTCTGTATTTCTTGATGCTCCCCTAATACCATTGACGGTAGAGACAACCTCAAATCAACGCTAATATTATCTGGTGAAAAGTAACCAAAAGCGGCCAAGGTATCGTGATGTCCAGCTTTAATGAGAGTGCGACAAGCGTGTTTTATCAATCGCTTCCTATGATGCTCACTTGGTCCCTTGCCTGCGGTGCTCAACCAATCTTTGGCCAACTCAGCAATCAAGTCTGGATGGTTTTTACTAATGTCATTAAGGTGATTGGCAACACTGCGTCTGACATATTCTGACTCATCATCTTTTAATGCTGAGAGGTACGGCAGAGCCAAGTTGGGTTCCGCTTTGAACCTTGGTAACTGCATAGCCCATGGTAATAGTGGTCGCGTTCCCTCACTCACCAACCGTCTAACATGATGACATGGGTGGCTTAGCCACCCTTCCATAATATCTAGACACTGGTGTGGTTCTTTTAATAACAAATGGCGGATCCCAAATTCACTACTGAATCGTTGGGTCATTTGTTTTAGGGTTTCTAGTGCTAACTCTGGGTGCTGTTGTCCCTGCTCACCCACCAACTCACTCATTGGCATAATAATCCAACCACAAAGCCCCTGTTCGTTTGACACTATGTCATCTAAGTCTTGATTCACCTCAACTGGGTGCAAGGCCATTTGCAGAATACGACACAAGGTATCAAAGTCTTTGGGTAAGAAATTAGAAAGTGCTTGTTGGATTTGCTGACTGCGCTGTTTTAATTCTAAGGAAGGAAAGCCCTTAACTGCATCAATACAAAACGCATCGGCATCAAAGTTAATGTTGAGCGTTTGGCAACGACTTGCAAGTACCTGAGCAGCTACGTCCACCAGCTCTTTGTTAAATAAGTCTTTCAATGTCGATTAATACCTATGAACGTTAACTTTTGTTGTGTGCTATCTATTTATTACTTGTCTCGCTTTTATTAACAACTTTATAAACGGTTTTGGCTATCACGCTAGTGAGCTCGGCATGAGACTGAATCGCTTTTAAGCCTGCTTGACCGACGGTATTACGTATATCTACACTCTCACACCAAAGCTGAATCGTGTCGCAGAATTCCTGTTCGTTTTGAGCAATCGCTAGCCCACCAACTTTTACTAATTCGTCACAGACTTCAGGGTTGTTATAGGTATGCGGACCCATGATAACGGGCTTGGCGTAAACGGATGCCTCAAGTGGGTTGTGACCACCTCGGTCGGTGATCGAACCGCCGACAAAGGCAAAGTCAGCTGCACCGTATAAAGTGCTCAGTTCACCCATAACATCGACTAAAATGACATCAGTTTTCGCCGTTATGTCTTCATTGAGGCTACGCTGTACAACATTAACGTCTTGAACAATTAAGTACTCAAGCACCTGGTGAAACCGATCTGGATGACGAGGGGCAATAATTAATAAAAGCTCCGGGAATTGAAGCTTAAGCTTTTTGTAGGTGTTGATGATAATTTCTTCTTCATCAAGGTGGGTACTACCAGCAATAAAGACCAATCGCTCATCTAAGTTAAGCTGGGTGCGTTTGCGCTTGGCGACGTCGATGTCCGGTAGCTCAATATCAAACTTAAGATTACCTACTATTTCAATGCGCTCTTCTTGTAACCCAAGGGCTGTGTATCCATCGAAATCGGCTTGGTTTCTAGCAATGACCTTTGAGATAGATTGAATCATTGGGCTGGCTAGCCAGTTTACCTTTTTGTACTTGGTCACGGTTTTAGGCGTCATTCTGGCGTTAATTATGATGACCGGAATCTTTCGGGCTTGGCATTTTCTAATTAAATTCGGCCACAGTTCAACTTCAACTATAAGCGTCAGTAATGGCTTTACCCGGCGAAGTAGTGCCGACATCATCCAAGGCAAATCAAGCGGCAGGTAGGTATGGAAAACTCGACTTTGATACTCAGCACACAACTTGCGATACAACTGTTGCTTGCCCGTTAGGGTATTCGTGGTGACTACAACATAGTGATCTGGGTGTTGGTCCAATATTTGTTTGATAACACCAATAGAAACGGTCACTTCGCCCATGGAGGCACAGTGAATCAGGACACTTTTGTTTTTAATGTGGCTAGGCAATTTTCTTGGGAATAAACCGAGTTTTTGGCCCCATTCAATGTCCATTTTGGCATTCGCACGAGCTCGGCGATTAAATACCTGCAAGGTGTAGCGGTGTAACAAAAACAATAAGTATTTGATTACTTCTGCGATCCCATATAGCGCTATAATTAAATTATATGGAATCAATGCAATCAATTGCTTCATTTTTGATATCCCGTCAGCAAGCATTGCCAATCCTGTTCTGAATAATTAAAAGTAGAATGAAGTCTTTTTTCTTTTTCCAAAGAACGCTTCAGTCTGTCTAAGTTTTGAGTTTGCCAATGCGTATCTGGCGCCTTCTTTTCACACCGGTCAAAGTCGATTAAAAACACTTCGTTTGATGGCTGTTTTATCAGTATATTATGAATATTCAAATCTGCATGATAAATGCCATTTTTATGAAACATCTTAATAACTTGGCCAATGTTTTGCCAGATATTTGAAGACAAAGGCGCTTTCTTTAAGGCATGAAAGCCATCCGACGCGTTTTCAATTTGCTCAATTAAAATGTCATTCATACACCATACGCCAAGGTGTTTTGAGATCATACCAGCAATTGGGCGAGGTACAGGTAGGCCCAGTTCAGTCATATGCTGAAGTAATTCAAACTCTTGATAAACTCTTGTTTTGGTTAAGCCTGTATACAAAAACTTATCTTTACTAAAGTATCGAACCATTCCTCCGCGGTAATAATGACGAAGCACCATTTTGAGAGACGAGCCAGCATGTTCGTATTTAATGAAGTAAGTGGTGTATCGACCTTTAGAAGTACCTGTTATGGCGTTATTTTTTTGCCAATGCGCTGGCTCAAACCACTTATTATTAACCTCTGTTAATAATTCAGGTGCCGCAAGGAACGTGTAATTGTCCTGTGTTTTTATGCCAAACGCGCCTTCTTTAGGCTGTGATGAAGAGTTTATTAAATTATTCAAACTTGATTCGTTTTAATTTCTTGTTGGAATAGCTATGATCATACCTTAGCACACACTGGGTAAGCCACTTTCATTTTTGGAGCAATTTTTGACTAAGCCACTTCAATCTATATGTATTTTAAGACTTTCTGCGATTGGTGATGTTTGTCACGCCGTAGCTGCCGTCCAAGCAATCCAAAGAGCAAATCCAAAAGCATCTATCACCTGGGTTATCGGCAAAGTGGAATATCAATTACTCAAAAATTTACCAGGTGTTGAATTTGTTATTTTTGAGAAAAGTAAAGGAAAAGAAGCCTTTAAACTTCTGCAAAAATCATTAGGCAAACGTGTTTTTGATGTGTTGTTACATATGCAAGTGGCTTTTCGTGCCAACTGGGCAACCAAATACATCCGTGCCAAACGCAAAGTTGGCTTTGACTGGGCTCACTCAAAAGAACTGCATAGCTTATTTATTGGCGAACGCATTAAAAAGCTGTCTTCGCCTCATGTTCTTGAAGGCTTTTTTGGCTTCGCCGAGCTTGTTGGTGTGCCAAGTGATGCCGTTAACGATTTGAGCTGGGATATTCCAGTTTCAGACAAAGACAAAGAGTTTGCCGCAAAGCGTATTGGCGACGGAAAACAACTGATTATCGCGCCTGCAGCCAGTAAAGAAGAACGCAATTGGCTTCCAGAACGTTATGCACAACTTGCCGACTATGCAGCAAGCAAAGGCTTTACTGTCACACTTTGTGGTGGTCCTGGACCACTGGACCGCGCCATTTCAGATGAAATTATCAAACATAGCAAAACAAGCATTAACGACTTTGTTGGCCAAACGACTTTAAAGCAAATGCTCGCCATGTTGGCACGTGCTTCGGTCGTTGTTGCTCCAGATACTGGGCCTGCGCATATGGCAGTGACACAGGGCGTTCCAGTGCTTGGCTTATACGCTCATTCAAATCCAGCGCGCACGGGTCCTTATTTGTATCAAGATTATGTTTGTAGCGCCTATGAGCAACATGCTGTAGCTCAATATGGCAAGCCCGTTGAGAAGCTAAAATGGGGTACTCGTGCGAAAGGCAAAGATTTAATGGAAGCCATTACTATCGAACAAGTCACTGCATCGTTTGACCGTATTTGTCAGGACTTTGAACTATGACCAAGCTGCCAAATGAGTTTTCACTGCCAAAAGATAAGGTCAGTAACGAGAACAAAATATCCGGATCACAAAAAGCCCTATTCCTCGACCGTGATGGTGTTATCAACGTCGATCATGGTTATGTAAGCCAACCAAACGACTTTGAATTTATTGACGATGTATTTGATGTATGTCGTTGGTTCCAGTCGCAAGGTTTTATTATTGTTGTGGTGACCAATCAGTCCGGTATTGGGCGCGGTTATTATGATGAAAAAACGTTTTGGGAGCTGACCAACTGGATGGTTGATGAGTTTAAAAAACAAGGGGTTACTATCTCTGATGTGCAATTTTGTCCGCACCATCCAACTAATGCACTTGTGCCGTATAAACAAGATTGTGACTGTCGAAAACCTCAACCGGGAATGTTATTAGCAGCGGCCGAAAAACTCGATATTGATATGAGTTTATCTGTCATGGTCGGCGACAAAGGTTCTGATATGAAAGCCGCGAGATCCGCAAACGTCCAATATAAATACTTGGTTGAGAGTGGACAGACGTTTTCGGATCAAGACGCAAAGTTAGCCGATAATGTATTTGCAAACCTGACTCAACTACAACAGCACTTTTCGCAAATCATATCTCAACGCACCGCTTAATTGCGGTGTTATTTGTAAGCATATTTTTACCCTTTTGTGCTCCGATCTCTATGCTATTAGCTGACGTAACCTAATATAACGAGTACAATTCATACCATCTTAGGGCTAATTACATATTGGCCTCACACATTCATAATTGGAGTATCAGATTGATGCGATCAGCAGGATTTTTTTCACACCTAAATGAACAAATCGAACAAGTAAAACAAGACGGCTTATATAAGTCAGAACGTGTCATTACTTCACAACAACAGTCCAATATCGATGTTGGCGATCAACAAGTTTTAAACTTCTGCGCGAACAACTACTTAGGTTTGGCCAATAACGAAGAGCTGATCAAAGCAGCCCAAGACGGCCTGGACCAACACGGTTTTGGTGTCGCGTCTGTTCGTTTCATTTGTGGTACTCAAGACATTCACAAAGAATTAGAAAGCAAAATCAGTCACTTCCTTAAAACTGAAGATACGATTTTGTACAGCTCTTGTTTTGACGCGAATGGCGGTCTTTTTGAAACGATTCTTAGCGCTGAAGATGCGATTATTTCTGACTCTCTTAACCACGCGTCTATTATTGATGGTGTTCGCCTGTCTAAGTGTAAACGTTACCGTTATGCCAACAACGACATGGCGGACTTAGAGAAGCAACTACAACAAGCCGATGCGGATGGTGCACGATTCAAGCTGATCGCGACTGACGGTGTATTCTCAATGGATGGCGTTATCTGTGATCTAAAAACCGTTTGCGACCTAGCTGACAAGTATGACGCTTTGGTCATGGTTGACGATTCTCATGCTGTAGGTTTCGTTGGTGAAAACGGTCGTGGTACACACGAATACTGCGACGTCCTTGACCGCGTTGATATTATCACTGGTACTTTAGGTAAAGCACTTGGTGGTGCATCTGGTGGTTACACTTCTGGCAAAAAAGAAGTGATTGAATGGTTACGTCAACGTTCACGTCCGTATTTATTCTCAAACTCTTTAGCGCCGTCAATTGTCACCGCCTCAATTAAAGTGCTTGATATGTTAGAACAAGGCTCTGAGTTGCGTGATCAACTATGGAAAAACGCGGATTACTTCCGCGCCCAAATGACAGAAGCCGGTTTTACCCTTGCTGGTAAAGACCATGCCATCATTCCAGTCATGTTAGGCGATGCAAAATTGGCGTCTACCTTTGCAGATAAAATGTTGGAACGCGGCATTTACGTGATTGGCTTTAGTTTCCCTGTTGTCCCTAAAGGCCAAGCGCGAATTCGTACTCAAATTTCAGCGGCTCATACAAAAGAACAGTTAGACAAAGCGATTAACGCCTTCATCGAAGTTGGCAAAGAGTTAAAGGTAATTTAAGCATGAAAGCGTTAGCCAAAATAAAGTCTGAAAAAGGCATTTGGATGACCGACGCTGAAATGCCTGAGCTCGGTCACAATGATATTAAAATAAAAATCCGTAAAACCGCTATCTGTGGCACAGATATGCACATTTACAATTGGGATGAATGGGCACAAAACACAATTCCTGTTCCAATGACGGTTGGTCACGAATACGTCGGTGAAATCGTTGAAATCGGTCAAGAAGTAAAAGGCTTCGAGATTGGTGATCGCGTATCGGGCGAGGGCCACATTACTTGCGGTCATTGCCGTAACTGCCGTGCCGGTCGAGTTCACTTGTGCCGCAATACCACTGGTGTTGGCGTAGACCGTACAGGTGCTTTTGCTGAGTACCTAGTCATTCCAGCTTTCAACGCGTTTAAGATTCCTGACAATATTTCTGATGATTTGGCTTCGATTTTTGACCCGTTTGGCAATGCGGTTCATACAGCGTTGTCGTTTGACTTAGTTGGTGAAGACGTACTGATCACTGGTGCAGGCCCAATCGGTATCATGGCCGCAGCTGTGGCAAAGCACGTTGGCGCTCGTCACGTTGTGATCACTGACGTGAACCCATACCGACTCGCTCTTGCAGAAAAAATGGGCGCAACTAAAGCCGTTAACGTCGCAACGACTGATTTAAAAGACGTCATGAACGAGTTAGGCATGACCGAAGGCTTTGATGTTGGCCTTGAAATGTCTGGTGTACCAAGTGCATTTAGCAGCATGTTAGATAACATGAACCACGGCGGCAAAATCGCTATGTTAGGTATTCCTCCTGGCGATATGGCCGTTGACTGGAACCAAGTTATTTTTAAAGGCTTAGTCATTAAAGGTATTTATGGCCGTGAAATGTTTGAAACTTGGTACAAAATGGCTAGTCTTATTCAATCAGGATTAGACATTTCCCCTATCATTACTCACCACTACCACGTTGATGATTTTCAACAAGGTTTTGATACGATGGGTTCTGGGCAGTCAGGAAAAGTCATCTTGAACTGGGATTAAGCATAGTACTTTTATCCGCAAACAAACCAACAAAGCACTTAAGTTTATCTGACCTTTAAGTGCTTTGTTTTAACGGCAATGGAGATGAGGATGTCAGAGGCCAAAACCAAACCTACAGAGCTCAATGCAGAAGACTTTATTAGCAGCGTTCAAGACTCCAAAAAGCGCCAAGACGCCTTCACCCTTCTTTCCATGATGTCAGATATTACCCAACAACCACCTGTTATGTGGGGTGATAGTTTAATCGGCTTTGGCCATTACGATTATCAATATGAAAGTGGCCGCAAAGGCTCCTGGTTTAGAGTTGGATTTTCACCGAGAAAGCAAAATATCACACTCTATATAATGAATGGTTTCACCCAATACCAACACCTCTTAGCCCAACTTGGTAAACACAAAACAGGCAAGTCTTGCCTCTATATCAATAAGCTTGATGATATTGATCTCGATATACTGAAACAAATGGTTGCACTTTCATACCAAACAAAATTTGATAGTGAAATTTAACCTGCTAGATTAAGTTAACAACGGACCTTTTAAGAAAAGGATATTTTTGTGGTAACCAACGAGCAACTCGCCCTCGACTCCCTTCCTCAGTTCGAACAGGTAGACTTTGAGCCAATGGCCGAAGCAGCCCCGTTAGAAGGATTAATAAGTTGGGGTATCACCTTCTTTCTTCTCGGTATTATTTTAGGAGTTGGCTGGTTTGTACTGACGATGCCAATTGAAATTCTATACGTAGCTTTAGGCATATACGTTGGCTTAATTGCATGGATTGGCTACTACATCTATGCAAGCCACAAACGTCGCGGCATCGCAGTTCGCGAACAAGACGTTGTGTATAAATACGGACTCATTTGGCATACGCGAACTATCGTCCCTTTTAATCGCATCCAGCATATCGAAACCGTTCGCGGCCCAATTGAACGTATTCTCGGCCTCTCTACGATTAAAATATTTAGTGCTGGTGGTATCTCAGCCGACTTATCTATTGGTGGCCTTGAGGCCGAACGGGCGGCTCGATTAAAAAGAATTATTTTGACTAAGGCGAACAGTGAAAATGACGCAGCCGACGACGAATCTTGAAGCTGAAGTGAGTGTATCAAACCAGTGGCAAACGCTGTCTCCCGTCGCCATTTTATTTTTCATACTAAACTTTGCAATCCGTTTCTTTAAAGACGGTGTCCTAAATATGGGACCTGCTTTTGCCGTGTTCCTCACTCAAGTTGAAGATAAAAGCTTTTGGGGCATGATCGCGTTTTTGGTGTTTGTGGTCTTCTTGGTGATTTATTCATTTCTGTATTACAAAACGTTTCGCTTTAAAGTCCAAGGCGACAAGATTTTACTCACCAAAGGAATTCTCCAAAAAGAAACCACAACGCTGCAATTCAACAAGGTGCAAAACGTAAACCTCTCTGTTCCTTTTTACTTTCAACCGTTTAATTTAGTGAATTGTATTTTTGATTCTGCAGGCTCTAGCCAAAAAGAAATAAGCTTTCCAGGCGTCAAACTTGATTATGCTGACTCACTTCGCGACGCCATAATTTCTTATAAAAAAGCGTACAAATTATCTAACAAAGACCAAGAAGCGATAGAGTCCGAAAATAATATGCAAGGCGATGAAACGGCATTTCAAGATTCCGATACGCCAACGTTGCGCTTATCTATCAAAGAAGTCGCCAAGTTTGGCTTGTCATCAAATATGACTTTCTTATTGTTAGCTTTTCTTGCACCTTTTATGGAAATAATTATAGATACGGCCGAAAAATCTATTATTCCTTACCTCACCTCTGTAGTTAATATCTTAGCCACCAATAGTGATCAAGCCGAACGCGTCGCTATTGGAATATTTGTCGCTGGCGTCATTCTTGCCGCGGTAATGTTGTCTGTTCTAGCAGCAGTGATTCAGTTCTATAAATACGAGCTGTTTGTGAACAACGACAACTTAAAACGAGTTGCAGGCCTGTTCGATCGCCATCAAATCACCATGACCAAACACCGTATTCAAGCTGTTTCAATTAAACAGAACTGGGTGTTTTTATTGTTTAAGCGTGTCACCGTTCAGTTTCATCAAATGGCGACGTTTAAGGCGGGTTCAGCAAAAGATAAAAGTAATTTGTCCATTCCTACTCTATTACCGTCAAAATGTCCGGACATATTAAAACAAGCCTTTCCTGATTTAGCGGTCGATAACTTTGGGTTTACACGAATTAACAAACGGTTTTGGTCACGAACCTTTATCTTTTTGTGGTTATTACCGGTTGGCGTCGTAGGTGGGGTATTCACTTACTTCAACTTTTCGTTTGTCTACAGCTACTTCCTGTTGCCGATTGGATTCGGTCTAAGTTACTTGCGCTGGCGTCGATATGGCTTGTGGTACAACAATCAGTATATAGCCATTAGAAGTGGTTTATTTGGACATAAAATTAGCGTATTCCCAATTTACAAAGTGCAAAAGGTTTCGCTTATTGCGACTCCTGCAATGCGCCGTGCTGCATTATCTAGCGTTGAGCTACAAATGGCGTATGGTTCACTTAGTGTGCCTTATTTACCGCTTGAGAAGGCGCAGGCTTTTGCTAATTTGGTGATAAATGAAGTAGAAACCAACCAGGCTCATTGGCTTAACAATTAAGTATAGATTCTTCGCACTTTAGAGCCTAACTACCTCGGCTCTCAAGTTTTAATTGTTTGATCATCACAAGACGTTTATGAATAGAATTTTGATAGCTAGAAATTAATTTAACGAATTATTAACTACGCCAAAACGACGGAGTAAACAAAACCAACAAGGTAAAGACTTCAAGTCGACCAAATACCATGGCTAACATTAATATCCACTTACCAGTATCAGAGATTGATTGGTAGTTCGCGGCCACTTCACCGAGACCTGGTCCCAAGTTGTTGAGACACGCCGCTGTGGCGGTAAACGCCGTTAGGTTATCCATACCAGACGCAATCAGTGCCAACATGATGACAACAAATACCAAAGTATAAGCTGAGAAGAATCCCCAGACCGCCTCTAGGACTCGATCAGGTAATGCTTTCTTGCCTATTTTAATAGAGAAGATTGCTTTGGGGTGAACCAATCGGTTTAGCTCTCGAACACCTTGTTTAAACAGCAATAGCACTCGAATCACTTTCAAGCCGCCGCCTGTAGAACTCGCACAACCACCGATAAACGAACTAAAGATTAAAAGAATAGGTAAAAACAGCGGCCAAGAAGAAAAATCGGTTGTCGCAAAACCTGCTGTCGTAGAGATGGAAACTGCTTGGAATAGGCCCTGGTCAAAGGCTTCCCAACGATCATCAAATACACCTTGTTTTACTAATGTGTACCAACAGATCAGTACCAACACCACCTGAATAGCGATAAAGGTTTTGTACTCAGGGTCTTTTATGTATGTCAGAATCGATTTTATTTTTTCCTTACTACTCGTGACGTGTTTCCAAGCGGTAAAGTGCAATGAAAAGTTAGCCGCGGACACTAATAAGAAAAACACACAAATGGAGTTAATTGCTTGGCTATCAAAATACGCCAGGCTTGCGTCATGCGTCGAAAATCCACCAATGGCAATAGTCGAGAAGGCATGACAAATTGCGTCAAACACGGACATTCCTGCTAGCCAATAGGCCAATGCACAAAACGCCGTCAGTGCAACATAGATGTACCAGAGGTTTTTGGCCGTATCAGCGATACGCGGCGTCATTTTACTGTCTTTCATTGGGCCTGGAGTCTCAGCCCTATAAAGCTGCATTCCACCGACACCTAACAGTGGCAAAATAGCCACGGCTAATACAATGATACCCATTCCACCGAACCACTGGAGTTGCTGACGGTAAAACAAGAAGGATTTAGGTAGTGAGTCTAAGCCTGTTAGAACGGTTGCCCCTGTCGTCGTAAGTCCCGAAAAGGACTCAAAGAAAGCGTCGGCTACCGAAATCTCTGGCGATGTGGAAAAGATAAAAGGAAGTGCACCAAATGAACCCAGGACCAACCAAAAGAAAACAACGATTAAGAACCCTTCTCGCGCTCTTAGGTCTGCTTTTTGATTTCGGTTTGGATAAAAAACGGCGAGACCAGCCGTTATTGCAAAAACAAATGCAAGCACAAACGGTAAGCCACCGCCATCACGGTAAATGACCGACACAACGGCCGGTGGCAACATGGCAAAACTAAAAATGCATATTAGTAAGCCAAGGATCCGAATTATAGTGCGATATTGCATTGTTATTCTTATTGTTTTGGTGGTTTAAAAAGACAATACCCTATTCTAAACCAAGATCGCGAGTCATGTTCTCATTTTTCTCGCGGTGAACAATAATATTATCTTCAATTCGAATACCACCAAACGGCTTAAGCTTATCAACCGTATCCCAATTCACCATATCGTGCTTGTTCGTTCCGACTAAGTCACCTAAGAGTGAATCAATGAAATACAAACCAGGCTCAACGGTAAAGACCATATCAGCTTCGATTGGGCGTGTTGTACGCAGGAATGGATGACGCTCTGGTTGTGGAATATGGGTACCACGTTCATCCGCCATAAAACCACCAATATCATGGACTTGAAGGCCTAAATGATGCCCTAACCCGTGTGGGAAGAAAGTGTTGGTCAATCCAGACTCCACCGCTACCTCTGCGCTGACATTCGTAATATCAAATTGTCTTAGGATTTCACCAATTTGGTGGTGAGTCTGAATATGTAAATCAACATAACTACCACCCGGCTTTAAGCTATTGCCCATTTGCACGGTGACAAGATCGAGGGCTTTGATTAGATCTTTAAAGGTATTGTTTTCGCGACTATAAGTACGAGTAATGTCCGCTGCATAACCATTAAAGCCCGCGCCAGCATCAATTAAGAAACTACGTGAGTCTTTAGGAGCCTGGCGCTCAAAATGAGTGTAGTGCAAAATCGCGCAGTTTTCGTTTAGTGCCACGATGTTGCCATAAGGTGTATCGTTTTCACTTTGCTGACTTGCCATTAAATACGCTTGTTGGATGTCGTACTCTGAGCCACCCGCCAAAAACGTTTGCTCTGCAGCTTTGTGAGACATGACTGCTAAGCGGTTCGCTTCACGCATACAGTGCTTTTCATAATCTGTTTTGTAAGCACGATGGTAATGAATGAAGTTCACGACAGGCTCTGGATTGATATGACCAAAGTTTAGGGCCGTCGCCACATCAATGTGCTCACCTAAATAAGCATAATTAGCGCGGTCATAAGGTAAAAGCTTTTCTACTTCTGATGGGTGTTTTAATAATACAATTTCAAATTGCTCGGCCCAGTACTCAGAAGGCTCATCTGGTACCTTGTGCCAGAAGTCGACTGGACGATAGAAGATTAATTTTGGCTTGTCTTCACCATTAGTCACAATCCAGCAATGTGGATTATCGATGATAGGTACCCATGCTTTAAACTGTGGATTTGGCTTAAATGGATAATACATATCATCCAAAAATTGAATTTTGGCTTGTCCACTGTGAATAACTACGCCATCTAACCGTTCATTTTGCACAATTTGTTTTGTTAATCGCTGCAAGCGCTCGACGTGTGCAGGGTAAGTTGTCGCTAAGTTATTCATTAAAGTCATATAGGTTACTCCAAATTAATTTAAATTCAGTGTAACACCTATCCTCTTTGATATTAAAGAGACGCGCTATATTTCAGGTTCAACTTGAAGTTCTGTAAGGTCAGCTAAGGTTGACACTTTTTCACCCAGTCTTGTTTGATAAACCAACTCATAGGCATAAATAGCTTTAATGTAATTTCGTGTCTCTTTATACGGAATCGTTTCGACCCAAGCATCAGCGGCCATTGGCTGTTTTGGTAACCAACGCTCAACTTTATGGATACCTGCGTTATACGCGGCCAAGGATAATACTGGGTTGTCATCGGTTTTGTTAAACAGACGAGACAAATAACGCGCGCCTAACTCAATATTTTTTTGAGGCTGAAAGAGCTGGTTACGAGATACACGCCTTTTAGCAACGTAACTGGCTGTACTTGGTTTAAGTTGCATGAGACCGGCCGCCCCAGCATTTGAATAGGCATCAGTGATAAATGAGCTTTCCCTTCTTGCTACTGCATATAAAAGGCTGACGGGCATACTGGTTTGTTCAGCGGCTTGTTCAAACGTCGATTGATAGGCTAGTGGAAACCTAAGATTGATATCATTTAAATAACCGACTTGAGACAAGGTGAAAATTGGCCTGTCATGCCACCCGGACTCAGCGGCGAGATATGCGAGTGTTTCTAATTCTTGGACCGGACGCTCTGATACCAATAAGTTCCACTCTTTACGTGCCTCTAAAAAGCGATTGTATCTAAATAAGGTCATCGCTCGCTGGTAGGTTTTATTCTCGGTTAAGTCAGTGGCTTGATTAATATCGACGACCAAAGGCTCATGTCTCACATCATGCGGTACATTCAAATAATTAGCAGCCAAAAACCCGTAATAATCTCTGCGCTCAGCAAGTTCGTGTAATATCGTTTTTGACCAAGAAGCGTTATTTAGTTCTACGTCAGCTCTGGCTCGCCAAAATACGACGGCAGGATCGACCTGTAAATGTTCAGGCAACGCCACGAGCGTATCCATCAGCAATTGCCAATTACCTGTTTGAATCGCGGCGGCGATACGCCATTGTTTTACCGACTCATCTATCAAATCATCAGGTATTTTATTTAAAAGAGACAAGGCGACAGGCGACTGCGCAACCGCAAGCCCAATGGCAATATCTTTCTCAACACTCGCCAAAGCTAATGGGTTCATTGTTGAGAATGCGGGCTTACCATGAACGCGCCACCATTTGTAAGCCGACTCGGGGTTTGTGAACACCCACTTACCCATCGCATACTTTGCAATATCGAACTCAGCTTCGTCATAATGTAACCAAAACCCCTTACTTCCAATGCGATTCGGTTTGCTTTTTACTTTTATCCAAAGCTCGACAAGATATCGCTTTGACTCCGGCAAAGACTTTTTCAAATAGCGAGCTAGCCTAAACTGCTTGGCACTCACGGCCATTTTAATTCGTTCTAATTGCCGTTCTGGCGTCAGTAATTGCGCCTTCTGCCAACTCGCTAACACTTTATTACAACTGCGAGGAAGCGACTTGGCTGACAGCCACGTTTGATAAATTTCGTTATCCAATTGTTGAACGCTTGTACCTCGAGACATCAAAGCTTGATAGTAATGACAGTCGAGTCGAGTAGAGGCTTTTGGGTGATAGGCTTCAATAAATGCCGATTCAAATCGATTGGCAACTAAATAATTAAGCCACTTAGCTCTCAACTTTTGGCTAAAAGGTGCATCTTCGTATTGAGTGAGAAAGTCGTTAATAACGGTTTTTTTGGAGATAGACAGTGTGCTTTTTAGGTATTCGGCTTGGGCGTATGGCCACAGTGGATGATCAAGAAAATGCGCTGCGCTCGTTAAATATTCATCTTCTTTACCGGAACGAGCTAATGCTTCAAACGCTTCAAAACGCTCAATTTCTTGCTCTGCAGTATTGTGCCACTCAGAGGATATTTTATTGCTTGTATTGTTTGAAGATTCTTGCGCTATTACAACAGGTTGTTGAAGAACGAATAACACCAAACAAAAAACTAAAAACCGCATAACAAATCGCCAAACCTTCGCCTATCCTTATCAGTCTAAACTAAGTTAACAAATTTAACTGAGAAATACGCTGAAGTTTGGCGTGGTCAGCTGTGCGATTAACGAGTAAAGAGTGTGCATTTCGTACTTTTATTTGACTAAAGCCATTGATTTTTACTTAGTTAACCTCCACACTCATTACATTATATCAACTGGTCGTACCATTCAATTTGGGGAGTACAACAATGATTTTTAAAGGCCAAACCGTCAATGTAACTATGGGTGAGCATGGTATTGCCCACTTTACGTTTGATGCACCGGGCTCTGTTAATAAGTTTGACCAACAGACCATCCAAGACTGTCGTGACGCTACCGCAGCGATTAATGCAGACAGCAACATCAAAGCAGTATTGTTCCGCTCGGCAAAGCCAGCATTCATCGTGGGTGCAGACATCACAGAATTCTTAGATTCTTTCAAAGCTGAAGAAGCAGAACTTGTAAACTGGGTGAAAGCTAGCTCAGACATGTTCGACGGTATTGAAGACATTAAAGTACCAACGCTTTCTGCAATTTCAGGTTTTGCCTTAGGTGGTGGTTTTGAGCTTTGTCTTGCAACTGACTTCCGCGTCATTGATGAAACAGCACAAGTAGGTCTTCCAGAGAATAACTTAGGCCTTATCCCAGGTTTTGGTGGTACGGTTCGTCTTCCTCGTGTTATCGGTCCTGATAATGCTCTTGAGTGGATTACGTCAGCTCGTCCTAAGAAGCCAAAAGACGCGCTTAAGATGCGTGCTGTTGATGCGGCAACAAGCAGCGACAAGCTAATTGACGTAGCAACACAAATGTTACAAGACGCAATTGCTGGCAAATTAGATTGGCAATCACGTCGTGCTCAAAAGCAAGCGCCGATTCAATTTAACGAAACTGAATTAGAAAACGCCGTTACTGTTGCTAAGACAATGGTTATGGCAAAAGCAGGTAAACACTACCCTGCTCCAGTTGCTGCAGTAGACGCAGTTTATGAAGCGGCTGGCATGTCTCGTGACGACGCAATGCGCGTAGAGAACAAATACTTCGCCAAACTAGCTAAGACTGATGCAGCTACCGCGATGATCGGTAACTTCATGAATGACCAATACGTCAAAGGTCTTGCAAAGAAAGCGGGTAAAGCAAACCAACACGAAATCAAAAAAGCAGCCGTATTAGGTGCTGGCATCATGGGTGGCGGTATCGCTTTCCAATCAGCATCAAAAGGCACGCCTATCGTGATGAAAGACATCAACCAAGGTGCTCTTGATCAAGGCTTGGCTGAAGCGTCTAAGATTTTAAACAAAAAGCTTAAGAAAGGCCGTATCGATGGCAACAAGTTAGCGAAAACGCTTAACAACATCGAGCCTACGCTTAACAACGAAGCGCTTAAAGACACTAACTTCATCATCGAAGCCGTTGTTGAAAATCCAAAAGTTAAAGGTGCGGTTCTTGCTGAAGTAGAAGGTTTAGTAAGTGAAGATACGATCATCACATCAAACACCTCTACTATCTCTATCAACAAGCTAGCTGAGAGCCTAAAGCGCCCTGAAAAATTCTGTGGTATGCACTTCTTCAACCCGGTTCCACTAATGCAATTAGTTGAAGTTATCCGTGGTGAAAAGACATCTGAAGAAACGGTTGCAGCAACAGTTGCATACGCAACTAAGATGGGCAAAACAGCTATCGTTGTAAACGACTGTGCAGGTTTCTTTGTAAACCGCGTATTGTTCCCTTACTTCGCGGGTTTCAGCTTGTTACTTAACGACGGCGCTAAGTTCGCCAATGTTGATAAAGTAATGGAACGTGAATTCGGTTGGCCAATGGGCCCTGCAATGTTGTTAGACGTTGTTGGTATTGATACTGCGGACCACTGTACTGACGTTATGGCAGAAGCCTTCCCTACTCGAATGAAGAAGCTAGAAAACGACCCGATTTCAGTTCTTTACGGTAACGAATTCTATGGTCAGAAGAACACGAAAGGTTTCTACCAGCACAGCTTAGACAAGCGTGGTCGTCCTAAGAAAGAAATCTTAGACAGCACATTAGAAATGCTTGCAGGTGTTGCTTCTAACGATAAAGACTTCGACAAAGAAGAAATCATCGACCGTCTAATGATCCCAATGGTTAACGAAACCATCCGCTGTTTAGAAGAAGGCATTGTTGCTTCTCCTTCTGAAGCTGACATGGCTCTTCTATACGGTATCGGTTTCCCTCCATTCCGTGGCGGTGTATTCCGTTACGTTGATACCATTGGTCTTGCCAACTTCGTTGCGAAAGCCGACAAGTACAAAGACTTAGGTGAGATTTATCACGTAACTGACAAAACACGTCAAATGGCTGAAGCTGGCCAGGACTTTTACTCAACATACGCTGGCAAATAGGAGCAATGAAAATGAAAAACGTAGTAATTATCGATTGTGTACGCACAGCAATGGCGAAAGCCAGAAATGGTATGTTTGAGAACGTTCGTGCTGAAGATTTATCTGCAGCTGTGATGAAATCACTTTTAGAACGTAACCCTAAATTAGACGCGGCTCAAATTGACGATGTGATCTGGGGTTGTGTAATGCAAACTCTAGAGCAAGGTTTTAACGTTGGTCGTCAAGCGGCACTACTTGCAGGTATTCCGACTTCGGTTCCTGCGGTAACAGTTAACCGTTTATGTGGTTCTTCTATGCAGGCTCTTCATGATGCATCTGCAAAGATCATGGCGGGTCAAGGTGATGTGTTCTTAATTGGTGGTGTTGAGCACATGACGCACGTGCCAATGACACACGGTTTGGACTTCCACCCGAGCCTTAACCTTTCAACAGCGCAAGCGGCAGGATCGATGGGTCTTACTGCTGAAGCTCTAGCGCGTAAGTACAATATCTCTCGTGAACAGCAAGACGAGTTTGGTGTTCGTTCTCACCGCCTAGCTCACGAAGCGTCAGTTGAAGGCCGCTTTGCTAACGAAATCATTCCAGTTGAAGGTCACGATGCAAACGGTGCACTAGTCACTTGTGACTACGACGAAGTTATCCGTCCGGAGACTTCAATGGAATCAGTCGGTGGCTTGCGCCCTGTATTTAACCCAGTAAACGGTACGGTTACTGCAGCAACGTCTTCTGCCCTGTCTAACGGTGCATCAGGTATGCTTGTAATGAGTGAAGACAAAGCCAAAGAGCTAGGTCTTGAGTACCGCGCAAAAGTTAAGTCTATGGGTGTTTCAGGTTGTGAACCTTCAACGATGGGTTGGGGTCCAGTTCCTGCAACTGAACAAGCGCTTAAGAAAGCCGGCATGACAATCTCTGATGTTGAGCAATTCGAATTAAACGAAGCGTTTGCAGCTCAGGCGTTATCAGTTGTTAAAGGCTTAGGTATTGAAGACAAGATGGATCGTATCAACGTTAACGGTGGTGCGATTTCTCTTGGTCATCCGTTAGGCTGCTCTGGTGCACGTATTTCAACAACGCTTATCAACGCAATGGAGCACTCAGGTGCTAAAGTTGGTTTAGCGACGATGTGTATCGGTTTTGGTCAAGGTATCGCGACGATTTTCGAACGTCCATAATACGATACAAAGACTCAAACTTAACAAGAGTGTCACTAACGTGGCGCTCTTTTTTTGGGATATTTCACCCACTTTTATGACCAAGCTCACCTGGAATGACTTATTCCATATGCAATGGTGAGTTTAGATTAAAATTCGAGTATTATTTATATTAAGTGTAATAAGGGTTTTCCTCATTGCGCTTTTTTTTTTACCTTTTATATTCAAAGTAGCGACTCAGACTATAGCTACTTTGTTTTACGTACACTTTATTTGTAGTAGCAATAAATTAAGGCAGATGATGACCCCTGATTCAACGTCTCATATTTTGGAAAGTTTGGCGCTGAGTAATATAAATATTGAAGCCGAACTCGACGCAATTGGACTTCGTTGTCCAGAGCCTGTCATGATGGTCCGAAAACAAGTTCGCGCCCTCGATGATGGCGAAGTATTAATTGTTCATGCGGACGACCCAGCAGCAGTCAGAGATATCCCTTCATTCTGTCGTTTTATGGGCCATCAATTACTTGGTCAACAGACAGAGAAAAGTCCATATGTCTTTGTTATTAAAAAAGGACTATAGTGTGTTTACTAATATCGGAACATCTGTATGAACAAAACACAACAAAAGTGGTATCGCTATCTAAAGGCAGATAGAGTTCAGATTCTCGAACAATC
>NZ_CEYNSH010000002.1:78627-81038 GCF_982872775.1 Psychrosphaera sp.
AACAAAAGTGGTATCGCTATCTAAAGGCAGATAGAGTTCAGATTCTCGAACAATCGCGAAAAGACATGTCTTTATTGACGATGATTGTCATTGCAATATTTGTATTTGGTGGCCTAATTATAGCCAACCACGATATCTACAGCGACTTTCTGCTTTACTCCCTTGTTGGGGCGTTAGCAATGGTAATCACTAGTGCAACCCTCTTCTATCTCACCGCCTATCGACTCGGTGGCCGCTTACTTCTTTGTGCAGGGGTTCTGGTCTTTAATGGTAGTTTAATTTATTCCGGTGGGACCGAAAATACGGCGTTGTATTGGGTTATGTACTATCCGCTCATTGTTTATTCGATAACAGGGCCCAAATTCGGTACCTATTTTAGCGCTGCGTTTTTAGCGATGAGTGCTTACATGTTGTATACGCCTGGTTTAGTGATGGCTACCTATGCGTCTACAGAAATAAGTCGCTTTTTGTTATCTAGTTTCGTCATCGTTATCTTTTCTTTCATCAACGAATTTTATAGATTTAAGAGCCTAAACCAAATTGAAACAGTGTCTCTGGATAATAAAAAAGAAGCAAACACAGACGCACTGACCGAAATTCCTAATCGCCGCTTCCTGGAAGACTCATATTTTCCATACTTACAACAAAACAGTGAAATGTTGCTGCCTGCTGCGGTTATTATTGCCGATATTGATCACTTTAAAATGATAAATGATACACATGGCCATGACGTCGGTGATAAAGCTATCGTCCACGCGGTAAACACCTTTAAAAAGGCGCTGCGTAATACGGATGTTTTATGTCGAATTGGTGGTGAAGAGTTTTTAATTTGTATTCCGAATATGTCCTTAGCTAAAGCAGAACGGATTGCCAACAAAATGAGAATGGCGTTAATTGACAACCCATTAGAAGGTCAAGAAAAAGGCACAATTGCCATAAAATGTAGCTTTGGTGTCTCGGTAATAAAGAACCCAGCGGACTTTAACGACGCAATTAAACTCGCAGATGAACGTTTATACAAAGCAAAAGAAACAGGTCGAAACAAAGTGGTAGCGGGTTAGCATTCTCGCCTTTTTACTAGTTACTAATTTTTCTATGCCGCTTGTAGATTTTAGGCATAAAAAAACCTCATCAGATGATGAGGTTTTTTTTCGCCTAATTATATAAGTTTAAAACTTACATAACGATGATTTTTAAAGCACAGAGATGTCTGCTGTATGCATAAATAGTTGTTGTAAACGCCCTAAAATAGCATAACGGTTAGCTTTAATCGCTTCATCATCAGCATTTACCATAACGTTCTCGAAGAAGTTATCAATAGGAGCCTGAAGTGCTGCTAAAGCAGTCAGGCCATTCGCGTAATCACCAGATTCAAAAGCCGCTTCTGCCGTAGGTGCAACCTCTTTAATTTGAGTGACTAATGCTTTCTCCGCGTCTTCTGCTAACAATGACTCATCAATCGCTTTAAACTCGGTTTGTGCATTCTTGCTCAGAATGTTGTTAACGCGTTTATTTGCCGCTGCTAATGCAGACGCTTCAGACAACTTAGAAAACGCTTCTACCGCTCTTAGACGACGCTCAAAGTCTAAGGCTGACGTTGGGCGTTTAACTTCCACCGCTCGAATCAGCTCGACTGCAATGCCGTGCTCACGATAATGAGCTTCAAAACGACCTAACATAAAGTCTACAACATCTTTTGTCACACTTTCGTTTGTTAGTTTTTCGCCAAACAATGATTTGGCAAAGTTAGTCAACTCTTCGATATCAAGCTTCAGTTCTTTCTCAATCATAATACGGATTGAACCAATAGCTGCACGACGAAGCGCAAATGGGTCTTTGTCCCCCTTCGGGAATTGACCAATACCAAATATACCAACCAGTGTATCGAACTTATCAGCAAGCGCCACTGCACATGCTTCTAATGAACCTGGAAGTTGGTCGCCAGCAAAACGAGGCATATATTGTTGATAAAGCGCATCTGCAACAACTGGGTCTTCACCATCGTTAAGGGCGTAGTATTTACCCATAACTCCCTGAATATCAGTAAATTCCATGACCACTTCTGTCATTAAATCTGTTTTCGCTAACAAACCAGCGCGTTTAGCATGATTAGCGTTTGCGTCTATCTTATTCGCGATAAATTCAGCTAACTGAGCAATGCGCTCAGACTTCTCTTTTAACGTACCGAGTTGCTTTTGAAATAAAACAGACTCCAAGCTTGCTAGTCGTGACTCAAGCGTACTCTTTTTATCCGTGTTGTAAAAGAACTCTGCATCCGCCAAACGTGGACGAATAACCTTTTCGTTGCCTTCAATAACTTGGCTTGGGTCTTTGCTTTCGATATTAGAAATAAAGATAAACTTAGGTAAAAGGTTTCCGTTTGCATCTAACAGCGGGAAGTACTTCTGATC
>NZ_CEYNSH010000002.1:81138-135355 GCF_982872775.1 Psychrosphaera sp.
TGATTAGATGATTTAAGGCCTAAGACTTCAGCATCGACGACCTTATCGCCGTATAAAGCGATTAACGTATGTACCGGACGGATAAACTCAACGTCTGACGAACCCCAACGCATCGGCTTAGGAATTGGTAGTTGTTTTAATGTCGCGGCTAAAAAGCCAGACAACAACTCATCAAGTGACTTTCCTGGGACGTTGGCTTTGTGTAATAGCCATTCGCCTTTTTCTGTTTTAAGTCTGTCTGCATCAGCAACGTCAATACCACAACCTCGAGCCCAGCCCATTGCCGCTTTAGTCGGTTGCCCTTCTGCGTCGAACGCGGCTGCAATTGCAGGGCCGCGCTTTTCGACAACCTTGTCCGCTTGTTGAAACTCTAGTTCGTTTACCTTCAACGCTAGACGACGAGGCGCAGCAAACCATTCAATTGATTCAAATGACAAAGACGCCGCTTTTAATTGAGCTTCAAAGCCTTCTTTAAAACTAAGCGCTAATTTCTTTAGTGCTTTTGGAGGTAACTCTTCTGTACCCAATTCAACAACAAAATTATTTCTCATCTTCACGTCCTACTTTGATGAATCGGCTGATTTACACAGTGGAAAACCAAGCTCTTCACGAGCATCGTAATAAGCTTGTGCTACTGCTTTTGATAACGCTCGAACACGTAAAATATAGCGCTGGCGTTCTGTTACCGAAATTGCGTGACGCGCATCTAACATGTTAAATGCATGAGAAGCTTTCATCACTTGTTCGTATGCAGGTAAAGGTAGTCCTTCCGCAATTAGCAGTTCACTTGCTTTCTCTGCATCATCAAACTCTTTGAATAACACGTCGACGGCAGCGTGTTCAAAGTTGTACTTAGATTGTTCAACTTCGTTTTGATGAAAAACGTCACCATAAGTAACCTTACCCATTGGGCCATCAGTCCAAACTAAGTCGTAGATACTATCTACGCCTTGAAGGTACATTGCTAAACGCTCTAAACCATAAGTAATTTCACCGGTAACTGGTTTACACTCTAAGCCACCTACTTGTTGGAAGTAAGTGAACTGAGTTACTTCCATGCCGTTTAACCATACTTCCCAACCTAGACCCCAAGCACCTAGTGTTGGTGATTCCCAATTGTCTTCTACGAAGCGGATATCATGGACTAAAGTATCGATACCTAATTCTTCTAATGAACCAAGGTATAACTCTTGAATATTGTCTGGTGATGGCTTCAACATAACCTGGAACTGGTAATAATGTTGAAGACGGTTTGGGTTTTCACCATAACGACCGTCAGTAGGACGACGACAAGGCTGTACGTATGCCGAACTCATTGGCTCTGGACCTAATGAACGTAAAAACGTCATTGGGTGGAATGTACCTGCACCAACAGCCATATCTAATGGTTGAATGATGACACAGCCCTGTTTAGCCCAGTATTCCTGTAAGGCTAAGATTAAACCCTGAAAGGTTTGAATGTTTTTTTTACTCATGGCGATTGGTTACCAATTAATATTTTAAATTCGTTTAATAAACGTGTCTTAAACAAACAAAGCCTAGTAGTTAAAAAACGACTAGGCTTCCTTATCCTTTTATAACTAAAACAAGTTATACGTCAAGGTTTGCAACTTTAAGTGCGTTTTGGTCGATGAACGCACGACGCGGCTCAACATGATCACCCATTAGTGTTGTGAACAACTGATCACAACCTATTGCATCTTCAATCGTTACTTGCAGCATACGACGTGACTCTGGGTCCATTGTCGTTTCCCAAAGTTGATCTGGGTTCATTTCACCAAGACCTTTGTATCGCTGTATGTATAAGCCACGCTTAGATTCTTTCATTAGCCATTCTACGGCTTTTCCGAAATCGTCCACCGGGAAGCGTTTTTCACCACGACTTACATAAGCCGTATCTTCAAGAAGATTTAAGTTAATGTCGCCTACAGAGCTAATATCTTTAAACTCTTTTGAATCGATAAAATCTTTGTTTAACGTAAAGTCTCTATCTACACCGTGTTGGCGAACACGAATAACTGGAATCCAAAGATTACGCTCATCATCGTGATTAATAATCGGTGTGTAAATTACGCTTTCTGTTTCTTTTTCATTAAGCTGTTTTACAAATGACTCTAACCATTCTGTAATACCATTTTGGTCTGACAATAGTGACGACTCAAGTGGTTTAAAGAACATTAAGTTACGTAAAATTTCGGTATTTATCTTCTTCTTCAGGCGAGTAATTGCCGAGTCAGCTTTGTGATATTGAGCGATTAATTTCTCAAGTTCGCCACCATTAATTGAAGGCGCATCAGTGTTAACGTGTAGCGTCGCACCGTCTAATGCCAATGTAGTTAAGTACTCAACTAACGTTTCGTCATCTTTGATATAACGTTCTTGTTTGCCTTTCTTAACTTTATATAGTGGTGGCTGAGCGATGTAGATATAACCACGTTCAATAAGCTCAGGCATTTGTCTATAGAAGAAAGTTAATAATAATGTACGGATGTGTGAACCATCGACGTCGGCATCGGTCATGATGATGATGTTGTGATATCTCAATTTTTCTGGGTCGTATTCGTCACGACCAATACCACAACCTAAAGCAGTGATTAGTGTGCCAACTTCAGCAGAAGAAATCATTTTATCAAAACGTGCTTTCTCAACGTTTAAGATTTTACCTTTCAGAGGCAAGATGGCTTGGTTCTTACGATTTCGACCCTGCTTAGCGGAACCGCCAGCTGAGTCACCCTCCACTATGTATAGTTCTGAAAGTGCTGGATCTTTTTCCTGACAATCCGCTAACTTACCTGGAAGTCCGGCAATATCTAATGCACCTTTACGACGAGTCATTTCACGTGCTTTACGAGCGGCTTCACGCGCCCTAGCAGCGTCAACGATCTTCATAATGATGTTCTTAGCAATCGATGGGTTTTCCATTAGATAGTCGTTTAGCTTCTCACCCATTGCTTGTTCAACCGCAGGTTTTACTTCTGAAGAAACAAGTTTGTCTTTTGTTTGAGATGAGAATTTAGGATCAGGTACTTTAACAGAAATAACTGCTGTTAAACCTTCTCGGGCATCATCACCACTGGCCGAAACATCAACGGCATTTTTACCTTTACCTTTATTTAGGCCTTCAGCAGACATGTAGTTGTTTAACGTACGAGTTAATGCACCACGAAAACCACTTAGATGTGTACCGCCATCACGCTGCGGGATATTGTTAGTGAAACATAAGATGTGCTCTTTATAAGAGTCATTCCACTGCATCGCAACTTCAACAACAATGCCGTCATCTTTCTCCAATGAGAAGTAAAAGATTTCTTCATTAACAGGCGATTTGTTTTGATTTAGATATTCAACGAACGCTTTAATACCACCTTCGAAGAAGAAGTGTTCTTTCTTTTCTTCATCTCTTTCATCTTCAATTCGAATTGAAACACCAGAGTTAAGGAAAGAAAGTTCACGAATACGCTTAACTAAAATATCAAAGTGGAACGTAATGTCAGAGAATATTTCAGCGCTTGGCCAGAAACGAACTTCAGTACCGCTTTCTGTTGCTTCACCTACTACGGCTAGTGGCGCTACTGGCTCACCTAAATGGTATTCCTGTTCATGTAATTTGCCATCACGACGAATAGTTAAAACTAGTTTATCACTCAGTGCGTTTACAACTGAAACACCTACACCATGAAGACCACCAGAAACTTTATAACCAGAGTCATCACCACCAAACTTACCACCGGCGTGTAGTACTGTCATGATAACTTCCGCTGCTGAAACCCCTTCTTCTGGGTGAATTTCAGTAGGAATACCTCGTCCATTGTCTCGTACAGATACCGAACCATCTAAATGGATCTTAACTACGATGTCACTACAGTGACCAGCCAACGCTTCGTCGATTGAATTATCTAGGATTTCGAAGACCATATGGTGTAGACCTGACCCGTCATCAGTATCACCAATATACATTCCTGGACGTTTACGAACTGCATCAAGGCCTTTTAAGACTTTGATACTCGACGAACCATATTCATTTTCTACGGACATAACTGCTCCATATTCTCTGGATTAATTGTTCCATGTTCCACGTGGAACACATTCACAGAATTTGTGTGTTTTCTAAATTCCATTGCGATTTTACTTTCTATCCCTGTAACGAAAATTTGTGCCTGAGATTGCATAAGCAATTTCAGCATAGTATCACGCGTTACCTCATCTACCTCTGAAGGTAAATCATCAATGAGTAACAACATATTCTTATTTGCTAATTTTTTAACAATTTTGACAATTGCTACTTCTAACAAATAAAACAACATTTTACTTTGTCCTCTAGATAACATTGACGTCATGTCTGTGCCACCTTGGACAAATTGCAAATCAGCTTTGCTAGGTCCAAAACCAACTTGTTTGTATCGTTTGTCTTTTAAAATCTGGCGTTCGATATCTTGATCATTATGAACGTCGCCATCAAATTGCTTAGTACGATAGTTTAATGTCAAACTTTCTAATAATGATGTTCTACTACTTTCACCTAAATGCTCGATTATGTTTGTTAATTGTGGCTGTAACACCTCTTCTACAAACCGCGAACGAAAGTTCTCAACTTCAATCGACGCCGCTATAAGCCCGCGATACCAAAATATCAGTTCTTTTGGTGCTGCGTGACCGCTTCGTAATAACGCGTTAATTTGTTTTTGCGCTTTTTGATAACGAGTCCAAATGATTTGATAATTTTGTTCCACGTGGAACAACCCAAAATCTAAAAAGCTTCTTCGTGCTTTTGGACTACCAAAAAATACATCAAAACTCTCTGGGGTAATGAGCTGCACAGGAAACAAACGACTTCCTTCTGACAACTTTTTTAACAAATCACCATCGAGTTTTAATCGCGATTGACCAGATTTATCTAGATCTAATCCAAGACTATGCTCTTTTTCAGATTGATTAATCTTAACGGCTACCGCTAGGTACTTATCATCTACGTTAAGAAGTGTACCCTTTTTATTTGTTCTAAAAGACTTTGCTCTACTTAAATAAAACAAAGCCTCTAATAAACTTGTTTTACCACTGCCGTTTTGTCCATAAAACACATTTACCGATTGGTCTGTTTCTATGCTGGCAGATTTTATGTTTCGAAACCCAACAACGTTGACTTTCCTAACTAACATAAACCGTTAACTCTACAGCTTCATAGGCATAACTACGTATAGGCTTGAGCCATCATCATACCCTTCAATTAACGCACTGCTGTTTGCATCAGCTAGCATAATTTTAACTGTGTCTGTCGTAATGTTATTTAGAACATCAATAATATAAGAAACGTTAAAACCAATCTCTAAATCACCACCGGTGTAATCGACCAATGCAGTTTCTTCGGCTTGTTCTTGCTCTGGGTTGTTTGCAGAAACCAGCAATTCACCAGAACTTAAATTAAGACGGACACCTTTGAACTTTTCATTAGATAAAATACTAACCCGTTGGAATACGTCTTTTAACATATTCTTATCAGCAACGATTGTCTTATCACCGCCTTGTGGTAATACTCGACGATAATCCGGAAAACGCCCATCAACCAACTTACTTGTAAAAACAAAGTCTTTATCAATGATACGAATGTGGTTGTTACCTAAATGAAGCTCGAGTTCAACGTCGTTGTCTTCTACCAGTCTTAATATTTCTAAAACAGCCTTACGAGGAACAATAACTTGCTTTTGTTGCTGAACACCGTGACTGATTGGTTGCTGTGCTAAGGCGAGCCTATGGCCATCTGTAGCCACCGTTCTTATAACATCAGACTCCAATTCAAATGACATGCCGTTGAGATAATAGCGCACGTCTTGGTTTGCCATAGAGAAATAGATACGCTCAATCAGCGCGCGTAATGTATGGCGTTGTAATGATATGTTCTCTTCTGATTGCCACTCTTCTAAGTTTGGATAGTCACTTGCTGGCAATGTAGACAAACTAAAGCGGCTCTTTCCTGCACGAACGATTGCCGCGTGGCCTTCTACTTTTAACTCAATTTCAGAGTCACCTGGTAGAGAACGGCAAATATCAAATAACTTTTTAGCCGGAACGGTAATCGCCCCCGCTTGAATGACATTGTCTGGTGTTGTTGACGCAACCAACTCAACTTCCATATCTGTACCTGTAAAGCGTACAGAATCTAAAGAAGTCTCAATTAATACATTCGATAAAATAGGTAACGTATGTTTTCTTTCTATCGCTCCAGAGACCATAGTTAATGGTTTTAATAGCGCGTCTTTACTAATTATGAAATGCATTTATCCATTCCCCACTATGACGACAAAATACGCATTAGATTTTGCACGTCTTCTTTAATTTCGTGACTTTCTTCTTTTAATTCTTTTATTTTACGACAGGCGTGTAATACCGTCGTATGGTCGCGACCACCAAATGCATCACCTATTTCTGGTAAGCTATGATTGGTGAGCTCTTTTGCTAATGACATAGCAATCTGTCGTGGACGCGCAACTGAACGACTACGACGTTTAGATAAAATATCAGCAACTCTAATTTTAAAATATTCAGCAACGGTTTTCTGAATATTATCTATCGTGACCAATTTGTCTTGAAGTGCCAACAGATCTCTTAACGCTTCTTTTACAAAATCGATAGTAATTGGTCGGCCTGTGAAATTAGCGTTGGCTATTACGCGGTTAAGCGCGCCTTCTAATTCACGTACATTTGAACGCAAACGTTTAGCGATAAAAAAGGCAACTTCTTCTGGAAGCTTAACCTTACTTTGGTGCGCTTTTTTCATCAAAATCGCGACTCGAGTTTCTAACTCCGGCGGCTCGATAGGAACATTTAGACCCCAGCCAAAACGACTCTTTAATCGATCTTCTACGCCATCTATTTCTTTAGGATAACGATCCGACGTCAAAATGATCTGCTTATTACCCTCTAGCAACGCATTAAAGGTATGAAAAAACTCTTCTTGTGAACGATCTTTTTTCGCAAAAAACTGAATATCATCAATTAAAAGTGCATCTAAGCTTCGGTAATATCTTTTAAATTCTTCAATGGCATTATTCTGTAATGCCTTAACCATGTCTTGAACAAAACGCTCTGAGTGCATGTATACAACTTTTGCGTCTTTCTTGTTCTCAATGATCCCGTTACCAACTGCGTGCAATAAGTGAGTTTTACCAAGTCCGGTACCACCGTATAAAAACAATGGGTTATAAGCGCCACCTGGATTGTCAGCAACTTGCATCGCAGCTGCTCGAGCTAGTTGGTTACTGTTACCTTCAACAAAACTATCAAAAGTATACGAATCGTTAATGTTAGACTTGAATACAGCCTTTGGTTTAACCGGCGCAGCATGTTTAGGCTGAGAAGAAAAGTTGGATGACGGTGCAGAATGACTTGTATTAGCACTTGGCGTTACATTGCTGGTTTCAGCCGCGTGACTAATAACTTGAGGCTGAGTATTCATTTTAGAGCCAACATCGAAGTTAACTCTCGGCGCAGGGTTACCATCACTAAACTGAACCAACAATTCACTAATGCGGTTCATATATTTATCTCTTACCCAATCCAATACAAAGCGGTTTGGGGCATAAAGGGTGATCAATTGATCTGAACTATGAAGCTGGAGTGGTCGAATCCACATATTAAACTGCTGAGAAGACAGTTCTTGCTCCAAAACCTGTAGGCAATGCTGCCAAAGAGATTGATACACTTAATATCCTATTATGATGTCCGGTTATAATTATTAGCACACAATAATGCACCAGCTATTATGCCTTATAATTATCCACAAACTCAACCGTCACAGCCGTCCAAAAATAGAATAAATTTAATAAAATTCAAGTTGCGTGACTTAACCAAAATTTAACGGATTACAATTCTGTTGTTTCGTATTTTAATCGGTAACATTTAGACTCCCTAGAGACGGTTAGGCCATTTGGTTAGAATCAATAATTATAAGGCTTTAGAAGTAAAGTCAGCTGATGTTTTTTACATTTGCGTCTCTCACCCACGGCAAAAATATCACGCCCCCCAATTGGCCCGTTTGCAAAAATTCCGACCCACGGCTTTACAAGTTTAATCCATTAACCTCCCAATAAAATATATGCCTTAATAACTTCAAATTTATCCACATAAAGCTGTTTATTTTAACTTCGTTTGTGGATATGTATTTTCATTTGAAATTAATAGATCAATTTAATTGACTATTTTAGGATCAATCTATATCATTCGGCGTCCTTTTTTGGGGCCCTGCAGGGGTCGCGACCTGCGGGATAATTAGTAGTAATAACCGATCGGATGGATTTAATATGAAACGTACATTTCAACCTAGCGTTCTAAAACGTAAGCGTACTCACGGTTTCCGTGCTCGTATGGCAACTAAAAACGGTCGTGCTGTTCTAGCACGTCGTCGTGCAAAAGGACGTAAGTCTCTTTCTGCATAATAAAGTGGATAACTTCACTTTTCCAAGGGAGTTACGTCTTGTAACTCCCTCGCATTTTTCCCGCATTTTTGACAAGCCTGTCAAAGCTGTTTCAGATCACTTCACCTTATTAGCAAAATATAATGACCTAACACATCCTCGTTTGGGTTTAATTGTCGCTAAGAAAAAAGAAAAAACGGCACCTGGTCGCAACCGAATCAAACGCATAACTCGAGAAAGTTTCCGTTTAAATCAACATAACCTGCCAAATATTGATATAGTGGTACTTGCCCGAGATGGCATTGGTAATGTAGATAACGAAAAACTCAACAAGCAGCTAAACAAGTTATGGAAAAAAATCGCTCACCGTTGCGAGTCGTCCTTAAAAAAATAGTTCGTGGCTATCAAATATTGATAAGCCCTTGGTTTCCAGCTAAATGCCGGTTTCACCCAAGTTGTTCCGAGTATACTATTCAAGCAATTGATCAACATGGATCTGCAAAAGGTTCTTGGTTAAGTGTCAAACGTATTCTAAAATGCCACCCTTTTAGCGAAGGTGGGTTCGATCCCGTTCCTGCCTCAACATCAAACAAAGATAAAGAAGAGAAATAAGCGCTATGGAATCGCAACGTTCGTTCTTAGTTATTGGTTTAGCCTTGGTTAGCTTTTTGCTATTCCAACAATGGCAGGTCGATTACAATACGCCAGCGCCTCAAGAAGTAACTCAAACCGTTACTCAAAGTGAGTCTGGCCTACCAAACGCAAATACCAACCCACAAGCGGATTTGCCTGCAGCAGATTCTGTTGCGTTAGTTGAGCCACAAGCTCCAGCTAATACCAACTTAATTAAAGTAACTACAGATACACTTGAGGTTCTTATTGATCCTAAAGGTGGTGATTTAGTTTCGGCTACATTATTAAAGTATGACGAAACTCACCTATCTGAAGAAAAGTTTCACTTACTAAAACAGGACCCTGCATACGTTGCAATGTCAGGTTTAGTTGGACCTCAAGGTCCAGATGCAGCGGCTGAAGGTCGTCCTTTGTATCGCGCTGAACAAGAAGAGTGGGTTTTGGAAGGTGAAAAATTATCTGTTCCTCTTACGTTCCAAGCTGATAATGGCCTAATCGTAAAAAAAATCTACACGTTCACGCGTGGCCTACACTCAGCTGAAGTGAAATTTGAATTACAAAACACCTCGGACAAAGCCGCACAAGTTGTCCCTTTCTTCCAGTTAAAGCAAGAAGTCACAGATGCTGAAAGCAGCATGATGATGCCAACGTACCGCGGCAGTGTTTATTCAACGGCAGATACGTCTTATGAAAAACACGACTTTGAAGACATGAGCGAAGACAAGCTAAACGAAAACACCAAAGGTGGTTGGATAGCTATGATCGAGCACTATTTCGTTAGTGCATGGGTGCCTTCTCAAGACATTCAGAACAACATTTACTCTCGCTCTGTTAACAATGGCAGTTCTGCAATAATCGGCGTGAAATCTCCAGCCGTAGTAGTTCAACCAGGTACCACAGAGACTATCTCTGCTACATTATTTGCTGGTCCGAAAAATCAAGAAGAACTTGATTCGATTCACCACACTTTAGACCTGACTGTTGATTACGGTTTCCTATTCTTTATCAGCCAAATCTTATTTAGCGGCTTATCTGCAATCTACGGTGTAGTTGGTAACTGGGGTATTGCCATCATCATGATCACTATCGTGGTTAAAATGTTGATGTATCCGTTGACCAAGAAACAATATGAATCAATGGCTAAGATGCGTGCCCTTGCACCTAAGATGGAACAATTAAAAGCTCGTTATGGCGACGACCGTCAGAAAATGGGCCAAGCAACCATGGAACTTTACCGCAAGGAAAAAGTAAACCCAATGGGCGGCTGTTTACCACTTTTACTACAAATGCCAATCCTATTAGCTTTGTACTGGGTATTCCTAGAAAGTGTTGAGTTACGTCACGCTCCGTTTGGACTATGGATTACAGACTTATCTGCAAAAGACCCATACTTTATCCTACCTATTCTATTTGGTGCGTCGATGTGGTTAATGCAGAAGTTATCACCAACGCCGTCGGCAGATCCAATGCAGCAAAAAATGATGTTATGGATGCCGGTTATCTTCTCAGTATTCTTCTTATGGTTCCCAGCGGGTCTGGTTCTATACTGGTTGGTATCAAACATCATTTCATTGATTCAAATGTTGGTTATTTACAAAAACATTGATAAAAAAGCGGCAGCTAAAAAATAACGGACCATTTGAGTGGATTGCTAAATTAATGAATTAAGCAAAAACACGATAAAATGAAGTACAATAAAAGGCGACCTTGAGTCGCCTTTTTTCTATCTAAAATTTAGAGATTTACTATGAGTAACCCTTTCGACAACGTCGACACTATTGTTGCCCAAGCCACTGCACCTGGCAAAGGTGGCGTTGGTATCATTCGAGTTTCTGGCCCACTATCTAAGCAAGTCGCAGAGACCATTGCAGGTAAATGTCCAAAACCACGATATGCCGATTATTTGACTTTTAAAGGCTTAGATAGCTCAATTCTGGATCAAGGAATTGTATTATTTTTTAAAGGCCCAAATTCATTTACCGGTGAAGATGTTGTTGAGTTTCAAGGTCATGGTGGCCCAGTTGTTATTGATTTACTTCTTAAAGAGATCACTAAAATCGATGGGATTCGAATGGCGCGTGCGGGTGAATTTAGTGAACGTGCATTCTTAAACGATAAAATAGATTTGGCGCAAGCCGAAGCGATTGCCGACTTAATAGAAAGTACCTCTGAACAAGCGGCCAAATCCGCTCTGCAATCATTGCAAGGTGAGTTCTCCAACAAAATTCACGCGTTAGTCGAATTAATGATACAACTAAGAATCTATGTCGAAGCCGCGATAGATTTTCCGGATGAAGAAATAGACTTCTTATCCGACGGTAAAGTAGCGGGCGATCTTGATCACATCATTGACTCACTCGAAACCGTTAAGAAACAGGCTCAACAAGGCGCCATCATGCGTGAAGGTATGCGCGTCGTTATCGCGGGCCGTCCTAATGCAGGAAAGTCATCTTTGTTAAATGCATTATCTGGTAAGGACTCTGCTATCGTCACAGATATAGCAGGAACCACTAGAGACGTTTTAAAAGAACACATTCACATCGATGGTATGCCTTTACATATTATCGACACAGCTGGACTTAGAGAGAGTCCAGATACGGTTGAACAAATAGGTATCGAACGCGCCTGGAAAGAGATCGTAGAAGCCGATAAAGTTTTGTTAATGGTCGATGCAACGGAACACAAAGGCTCAGATAGCGTTATAGATCCAATGGAAATTTGGCCAGAGTTTATGGAGCGTTTACCGGACTCTATGCCGCTGACCATCGTTCGCAACAAAATTGATCTTATCAATGAAACCGAAAGCCAAACACAAGTCTCAAATGACTTCCCTGTCATCTCTATTTCAGCCCAACAAAAAATAGGTGTTGAAGAGTTAAGACAACATCTCAAAACAGCGATGGGCTTTGAAGGCAACAGCGAAGGTGCTTTTATGGCTCGTAGACGCCACCTAGATGCCTTAGACAATGCATATAGTCACTTACTACAAGGTAAGGAACAGCTCCATTCATTCATTGCTGGAGAAACGCTTGCTGAAGAACTCAGAATCGCCCAACAGCATCTAAACGAAATCACTGGTGAATTTAGTTCGGATGATCTTTTAGGTCGTATTTTCAGCTCATTTTGTATCGGTAAGTAAGGAACAAAACAGTATGATCACTATTTTTATAGGCACAGAAACAGGTACTGCAGAGTATGTTGCTGATGAAATCAATGAGCTTTTGACTCAACACGGCCACGAAACAACAGTAATCGATGACCTCAGAGCCACTCAATTAGACACTCAAACACCTCAAACATGGGTGATTTGTACCTCCACTCATGGTGCAGGAGAGATCCCAGACAACCTCAAATCGATACATGAAAAGATCATCAATGCGTCGGACTTAAGCCACATAAAACACCTAGTAATAGGTCTGGGAGACTCGAGCTATGATACTTATTGCAAGGCAGCAAAAGATCTAAGTGAGGCGCTTATCAACACTAAATCTGAGCCATTAAGCAACCCAATTCTCGTTGATGCAATGTCAGATGAGCTACCTGAAGACCTTATTATTCCTCAGTTGAATACAATGTTAGACAAGTTTTAATACCGTATTTAGCGATCTTTTACCAAAAATTACTTATTAAACCGATCAAGATCAGGATCTAAATAAAAAACTTTTAGATCCGATCAATCCACAATCCTCTAATCAATATGACCATCATATCACCAGATCACATCTTATAAGTTAGTTATACACAATGTTCACACAGAGGTATTACAAAGTATCAGCCCCTGTGAATAAGATCGTTAAGATCGTTTGATCTAACTGATAATATCCAAAGCATAAGTTTTGACGTGATTTTGAATGTGGATAAGATCGCTATATATCCCCAAGGTTAACGGATTTAGATCCAAGCTAGATCACAAGTAATGATCCGTAGAAGATCCTAAAAACATTAAGAAAAATTAACTTACTAACAGAAATTCAAAAGCTAATAGTAATAAAAATAAAAGATCTTTAAATAGATCTTATATTTAATTAGTGATCTGATCACCTTGAGTAGATAGACCCGAATGAATAAAAAATAACCGTTTAAATCCTACGTAAACCAAGATAGAATACGCGCCCTTTTTTGAGGATCCTTTTTTGATGTATCGAGGTAATCATGATCTTTTCTGAACAATTTGATGTCATAGTTGTTGGTGGTGGACACGCAGGAACCGAAGCTGCGTTAGCGTCTGCACGTATGGGCCAAAATACCCTTTTACTAACTCATAACGTCGATACACTTGGCCAAATGTCATGTAACCCAGCGATTGGTGGAATTGGCAAGGGCCATCTCGTAAAAGAGATCGATGCACTAGGCGGTGCAATGGCGTTAGCAGCAGATGCTGGAGGCATACAGTTCAGAACGCTTAATTCATCAAAAGGGCCTGCAGTACGTGCTACCAGAGCGCAGGCAGACCGCCAGTTATATCGTGCAGCAATTCGCACGATGTTGGAAAATCAACCTAACTTAAAAATATTTCAGCAATCATGTGACGATCTGATCGTAGAAAATGATCGTGTGGTTGGTGTTGTGACTCAAATGGGCCTCAAATTCAAAGCCAAAGCAGTCGTATTGACCGTAGGTACATTTTTAGGTGGCAAGATACATATCGGGCTAGAAAACCACTCAGGAGGCCGTGCAGGCGATCCTCCGTCTATCGCGTTGGCCGATCGATTACGTGAGTTACCATTTCGTGTAGATCGCCTTAAAACAGGTACTCCACCTCGTATTGATGCAAGAACGATAGACTTTTCAGTCATGCAAGCACAACCAGGTGATACTCCGACTCCACACTTTTCATACATAAGCAAAGATGGTTGTCACCCACAACAGATTCCTTGTTACATCACTTATACCAACGAAAAGACACACGATGTGATCCGAGGTGGTTTAGATCGTTCCCCAATGTATTCTGGTGAAATTGAAGGCATTGGTCCTCGCTATTGCCCTTCAATCGAAGACAAAGTGGTTCGTTTTGCTGACAAAGACCGTCACCAGATTTTTGTTGAACCAGAAGGTTTAACAACTCATGAAGTATATCCAAATGGTATTTCTACGAGCTTACCATTTGATGTACAACTTGAGCTTGTACATTCAATTGCTGGCTTTGAAAACGCCCATATAACGCGCCCTGGATACGCGATTGAGTATGATTATTTTGATCCAAGAGATCTAAAACAAACCCTGGAAACTAAGTTCATTGATGGTCTGTTCTTTGCTGGTCAAATCAATGGAACAACTGGCTATGAAGAAGCTGGTGCGCAAGGCTTGATTGCTGGTATGAATGCGGCATTACAAGTTCAAGACAAAGAGGCCTGGTCACCGAGTCGTGATCAAGCGTACATTGGCGTATTGATTGATGATCTTGCGACTCTAGGTACAAAAGAACCATACCGTATGTTTACGTCACGTGCTGAATATCGCTTATTGTTACGCGAGGACAATGCTGACTTACGCCTTACAGAGAAAGGCAGAGAGTTAGGTTTGGTTTGTGATGAAAGATGGCGTGTATTCAATGAAAAAATCGAACAAATTGCCGTTGAGAAAGAGCGTTTAAAATCGAACTGGATCCACAAAGATCACCCTTCAGTTGATCAAGTTAACGAATTGCTCAAAGCGCCGATCACTCGTGAAGCGAGTTTAGAAGATTTAGTTCGTCGCCCGGAAGTTCGATATAACGACTTGATGAACATTGAAGGTGTTGGACCAGCCAACCCGAATCAGCAAGCAGCTGAACAAGTTGAGATCCAAATCAAATACCAAGGTTACATTGATCGCCAACTACAAGAGATTGCTAAACAGCAAAAACACGAAAATACTCAAATCCCTAAAGAGTTTGATTACGGTTCTATTAGTGGTTTGTCTAACGAAGTCGTCGCCAAGCTTGAAGATGCGCGTCCGACAACAGTGGGCCAAGCTGCTCGAATTTCGGGTATAACACCTGCTGCGATCTCAATGATCCTTGTTTATTTAAAAAAACACGGCGCGCTTCGTAAGTCTGCATAACATCTTCGCATTATTCACTAGGTATGGCGGGCTTTGCTCGCTATACTTCTATTTTTGAATCTAGTCACAGAAAATCACCATGTTAAAAAATAAGCTTGTAAACCTAGTTAACCAAACGGATCTCTCTTTGAGCGAATCTCAACTTGATTTGCTGATTGGATATGTCGAAAGACTCGATAAATGGAACAAGGCTTATAATTTAACGTCCGTTCGTGATCCTCAACAAATGTTAATAAAGCATATTGTTGATAGCTTGGTAGTAAGTCCATACTTACAAAAAACACCGTGTTCTAATGGCAAATTTATCGATGTTGGTACTGGGCCAGGGCTACCAGGGATGCCGCTAGCAATTTCAAACCCAGATTTGGAATTCAGCTTGTTGGATTCATTAGGAAAACGTATTCGCTTCATTACCCAAGTTAATCATGAATTAAAAATTAATAACGTGACACCGATTCAAAGTCGTGTTGAAGATCATCATGGTCAATACGCGGGCGTGTTAAGTCGTGCATTTGCGTCAATTTCAGATATGGTTAACTGGTCTCATCACCTAGTTGCCCCAGATGGTCGCTTTTTTGCTCTAAAAGGTCAGCTTGATGAAGAAGAAATTGAAGGTTTACCGAATTTTGTTAAAGTTGAAGAAATAATTAAATTATCAGTGCCTGAATTAGAAGGTGAGCGTCATTTGGTTGTGTTAAGCAAGACACAATAATTGATTCAGAGGGATTAACAGAAACGTGGCAAAAATAATAGCAATAGCCAATCAAAAAGGTGGTGTTGGTAAAACAACATCGGCGGTTAATTTGGCCGCGTCGATGGCGGCGACCAAACGCAAAGTATTGTTAATCGATCTTGATCCTCAAGGAAATGCAACGATGGGATCGGGTGTCGACAAATATGATGTTGAATTTAGCGCCTACGATCTTTTAGTTGAAGATACGCCATTCGAGCAAGTTGTCCAAACAGACACGACTGGTGGTTATCATGTCGTTGCGGCAAACGGAGATGTTACTGCTGCGGAAGTCAAAATGATGGAAATGTTTGGTCGAGAGCTCCGTTTAAAAACGGCTCTGGCTAAAGTTCAGGATCAATATGACTTTATTTTCATTGATTGCCCACCAAGCCTTAATATGTTGACTGTCAATGCAATGGCCGCAGCAGACTCCGTCATTGTGCCAATGCAATGTGAGTACTACGCTCTTGAAGGTTTAACGGCTTTGATGGATACAATTAGTCAGCTCGCTAGTATCGTCAATCCTAATTTAAAAATTGAAGGTATTCTCCGTACTATGTACGATCCGAGAAACCGATTAGCCAATGATGTTTCAGAGCAATTAAAACATCATTTTGGCGATAAAGTATATCGAACGGTCATTCCTCGAAATGTTCGGTTAGCTGAAGCGCCAAGCTTTGGTTCGCCAGTCATGTATTATGACAAGTCTTCTTCAGGCGCCAAAGCGTATCTTGCGCTTGCTGGAGAAATGCTTCGCCGTTCTGACAAAAATAATAACGCAGCGTAACTGCGCACCGTTAAGTAGTGTAAAGGAAAATTATGTCTCCCCGTAAACGTGGTCTAGGTAGAGGATTGGATGCATTGTTAGCGACGCAAGCTAACCAGCAACCAAATGAATCAGCTGAAACATCAACTGAAATCCAAACTGCGGAAAAGAAAAACTTAGTAAATTTGCCGGTAGAGCAATTGGCTCCTGGTAAATACCAGCCTCGTAAAGATATGTCGCCTGATGCGCTAGACGAATTAGCTGCATCAATCAAAAACCAAGGGATCATTCAGCCAATCGTGGTTCGTCCAATTGGAGAAGACAAATACGAGATCATTGCGGGTGAAAGACGCTGGCGTGCGTCGCAAATTGCACAATTAGACATGGTGCCCTGTCTAATAAAAGACGTACCGGATGAAGCGGCCGTCGCCATTGCATTGATCGAAAATATTCAGCGTGAAGATCTAAATGCAATGGAAGAGGCGATTGCGCTTCAACGCCTACAAGACGAGTTTGAATTAACACATCAAGAAGTGGCCGATGCCGTAGGTAAGTCGCGTACATCCGTGACAAACTACTTACGCCTAAACAAACTTGAAGATGATGTAAAAACGTTAATGGAGCATGGCGACTTAGAGTTTGGTCATGCAAAAGTTTTATTAGCATTAGCGGGTGATGAACAGGTGATGGCTGCACGTAAGGTTGTGGCTAAAGAGCTCACTGTTCGTGATACAGAAAAGTTAGTGAATAGCTTGACCCAAGAACAAGTTGAGAAAAAGGTCGCAGAAAAAGACCCTGACGTAAAACTGTTGGAACAACAGTTAGTTGAGCGTTTGGGGGCCAAAGTCGACATTAGCTACAATCGCAAGGGTAAAGGTAAAATGGTGATTTCGTATTCTTCCCTCGATGAGCTAGATGGAATTATCGCGCATTTAACGCCCAGTGACGATTGATTCGTTCAGCGATTAAAAAGATTTAATTTGATATTAAAAATGGCCACTGAAAAGTGGCTTTTTTGTTTTTAAATCAATCCCTCTGCTAATTATGCCCGCTATTAAACTTGGGATTGGATTAAGAAATAAAAATTACTCTGCTTTCTGTAACGAACTTTTGGCACTCATGCTTTCAAAACAGTAATAAAATAACTAACTTTTATGATAAATATCCTATTTAAATCAGCCATATAGAACATTAGAAAATTTTTTGAAGTTTTATTACAAAGCCAACGCCTAACACTCTATTCAAGAAGCCCCCTATTAACCTGTCATATACTTGCAAATGCGAGATTTAAACGTATAATTTCGCCTGATTTTTACCTTGCTGTGATGTGTGTGTAATTTATGAACATCTCCTTACAGTATAGGCAGTAACAAAAGCTCCTTTTAAGAGCGATATTTTTAGGAAAATTGACTTTTGGTGCAGCACCCAACAAAACAGCATAGAAAAGCAGCGTTTAAGTTTGTTGGTTTCAAGTTTGTGCTGGCGGTTTTATTGTCAATTTTAGTAGGAATTATTTGGGAAGTACCGCATGGCCTGTCGTTTTTTACAGGTGCGATGCTAGATGTACTTCCTGTTTTTGTATTTACAATATATGCGTTTCGCTTCTCTGGCGCTCAGCAAATCAAAATGGTTGCTGCGTCTATGTATAGAGGTGAAACCATGAAAATGATGCTGACCGGCTTACTTTTCATAATCGTGTTAAAAACCTTTCCGGTAGTACTACCGGCGCTATTAGTCGGTTTTTTCACTTTAAAAGTCGCTCAGTTTTTACAAACGTTTTTCTTTTAATAACTTTAAACTTTTGGGAAATAAACGATGGCTGAAGAGTTAACTCTATCGAGTCATATTCAGCACCACTTGACGAATGCGAAGATGTGTTCGACCGACGCCGGTCTAGCCTTCAATAAAGCATGCGCCGATAGTGGTTTCTGGACATGGCATATCGATACCCTAGCCTGGTCAATAGGCTTAGGTATTTTATTCCTGTGGATCTTCCGCAGAGCAGCTAACAATGCGACAACGGGTGTACCTGGTAAATTCCAGTGTTTCATCGAGATGGTTGTTGAATTTGTTGGCGACAACGTACGCGATACGTTCCATGGTAGAAGCGCACTTATTGCGCCGCTGGCATTGACTATCTTCGTTTGGGTTTTCTTAATGAACCTAATGGACTTAATCCCAGTTGACTTTTTACCAGCATTCGCAGGTTTCATCGGTTCAACCTTCTTCGGCATGGATTCTCATGACGTTTACATGAAGATTGTACCTACAACTGACATCAACATGACGGCCGCATTAGCATTAGGCGTGTTCTTCTTGATGATTGGTTACTCAATCAAGATTAAAGGTGTTAAAGGGTTCATCGCTGAACTTACTCTTCACCCTTTCTCAACGAAAAACAAAATCGGCATGTTGTTCCTAATTCCATGTAACTTGTTATTAGAAACAATCGCATTAATTGCTAAGCCGTTCTCGTTGGCATTACGTCTTTTCGGTAACTTGTACGCAGGTGAGCTGATCTTCATCTTGATCGGTGCAGTCGGTCTTATGCAACTACCGTTACACTTTATTTGGGCTGTGTTCCATATCTTAGTAATCGTTCTTCAAGCATTCGTATTTATGATGCTAACGATTGTTTATCTAAGTATGGCAAGTTCTGATAACCACTAATTTTTAACTTAACTTTATAAACTTAAACTTTACATTTTGGAGATAAAAATGGAACTAATGATAGGCCTTAAATACATCGCAGTAGCACTATTAATCGGCTTCGGCGCAATCGGTACTGCAATCGGCTTTGGTAACATGGGTGGCAAATTCTTAGAGGCGTGTGCACGTCAACCTGAACTAGCACCTTCACTACAAGTTAAAATGTTCATCCTTGCTGGTCTTATCGATGCGGTAGCGATGATCGGTGTAGGTATCGCAATGGTGTTGTTGTTCGTACTTTAATCGTAATTTTTGAACAACTAACTATTTTAAGGAGGAGCGGTCGTGAACTTAACTGCCACTCTTATTGGTGAGTTAATTGCATTTGCAGTTTTCGTACTATTTTGTATGAAATACGTTTGGCCTCCGCTAAACGGCGCAATTGAAGCTCGTCAAAATAAAATTGCTGATGGTCTTGCTGCTACTGAACGTGCAGAAAAAGACCTAGAACTTGCTCAATCTAAGGCGTCAGACCAGCTTAAAGAAGCTAAGGTTCAGGCGGCTGAAATTATCGAGCAAGCTAAAAAGCGTGCAGCGCTAATCGTGGACGAGGAAACTCAAAAAGGCCACGAAGAGCGTGAGAAAATCATTGCTCAAGGCAACGCTGAAATCGAAGCAGAGCGCAATCGTGTTAAAGAAGATTTGCGCAAACAAGTTGCAGTACTAGCTATGACTGGTGCTGAAAAGATCTTAGAACGTGAGATTGATTCGTCAGCTCACAGCGAGATCTTAGACAAACTTGTTGCAGAACTTTAAGTAGAAGGAAAGAGCACATGTCTGATATGACTACTATCGCTCGTCCTTACGCTAAAGCTGCGTTTGATTTCGCAGTTGAAAGCCAGACTATTACACAGTGGGCTGATATGTTGGCGTTTGCAGCGGAAGTTGCAAAGAACGAAGACATTCACACTTTGTTGTCTGGCTCTTATTCACCAGAAACTATCTCTGATATTTTTATCAAAGTATGTGGTGAACAACTGAATGAAAACGGCCAAAACTTTATTAAGGTCTTGGCTGAGAATGGACGTTTAAACGCTCTTCCTGCTGTTGCAGAAATGTTCTCAGAACTTAAAGCACAGTATGAAAACGAGATTGAGGTAGAAGTAACTGCCGCAACTGAAATGAGCGAAGCGCAGCAAACTAATTTAGTTGCTTCGCTTGAAAAACGTCTAGCACGCAAAATTAAGCTGAATTGCAAAGTAGATAGCGCCGTTGTAGGTGGAGCGTTAATCAAGGCAGGTGATACTGTTATTGATGCCACTGTACGCGGAAAACTAGAACGTCTATCAACAACTTTGCAATCGTAATTGGGGATTTGAGCATGCAACTTAACTCAACTGAAATCGCCGAACTAATCAAGAAAAGAATTGAACAGTTCGACGTTGTCAGCGAAGCTCGTAACGAAGGTACTATCGTTTCTGTAACAGACGGTATCATTCGCATCCATGGCCTTGCAGATTGTATGCAAGGTGAAATGATCGAACTTCCTGGCAGTCGCTATGCTATCGCACTTAACCTAGAGCGTGACTCTGTAGGTGCAGTAGTTATGGGTCCATATGCGGACCTACAAGAAGGTACAAAAGTAAAATCAACTGGCCGTATTTTAGAGGTTCCAGTTGGTGACGCTCTACTTGGTCGTGTTGTAAACACACTAGGTGAGCCAATCGATGGTAAAGGTCCAATCGACGCAGCTGGTTTCGAACCAGTTGAGAAAATTGCACCAGGTGTAATCGAACGTCAATCAGTAGACGAGCCAGTTCAAACTGGTTATAAGTCTGTTGATGCCATGATCCCAGTTGGTCGTGGTCAGCGTGAGCTTATCATCGGTGACCGTCAAACAGGTAAAACAGCTCTAGCAATCGACGCTATCATCAACCAGAAAGATTCTGGCATTAAGTGTGTGTACGTTGCTATTGGTCAAAAAGCGTCAACTATCGCGAACGTTGTACGTAAGTTAGAAGAGCACGGTGCATTAGAAAACACTATCATCGTTGCTGCATCAGCATCTGAGTCTGCGGCGCTACAATACTTAGCACCTTTCTCAGGTTGTACTATGGGTGAATACTTCCGTGACAACGGTCAAGACTCACTTATCGTATATGATGACCTTTCTAAGCAAGCTGTTGCATACCGTCAAATTTCATTGCTTCTTAAACGTCCTCCTGGTCGTGAAGCATACCCAGGTGACGTATTCTACCTTCACTCACGTCTACTAGAGCGTGCTGCTCGTGTAAACGAAGCATACGTAGAGAAGTACACTGAAGGTAAAGTGACTGGTAAAACTGGTTCTTTAACAGCACTTCCAATCATTGAAACTCAAGCAGGTGACGTATCTGCGTTCGTACCGACAAACGTAATCTCGATTACTGACGGTCAGATCTTCCTTGAGTCAGATATGTTCAACGCAGGTATCCGTCCAGCTGTAAACGCTGGTATCTCGGTATCACGTGTTGGTGGTGCAGCTCAGACTAAGATTATCAAGAAACTAGGTGGTGGTATCCGTCTAGCACTTGCTCAATACCGTGAATTAGCGGCATTCTCTCAGTTTGCATCAGACCTTGATGACGCAACTCGTGAACAATTAGAACACGGTGAGCGCGTAACTGAATTAATGAAGCAGAAGCAATACGCGCCAATGTCTATCGCTGACATGGGTGTTTCATTGTTCGCAGCTGAAAAAGGCTACTTGAAAGACATCGAAGTTTCTAAAGTTCTAGACTTTGAAGCAGCGTTAATTTCTTTCATGAACAGCGAATACGCTGACTTGATGAGCAATGTGAATGCTACCGGTGGCTTTAACGGCGAAATTGAAGCTAGTTTGAAAGAAGGCATTGAGAAATTCAAAGCAACTCAAACTTGGTAATTTGGTTAGGTGAGTAGTTCGTCTAGAGTTGCTCGCCTTCGTTAATAGTTAATCGGAGAAATCACATGTCCGGCGCAAAAGAGATTAAAGGTAAGATCGGGAGTATTAAGAATACTCAGAAGATCACCAGCGCAATGGAAATGGTTGCGGCCTCTAAAATGAAGAGAGCTCAAGACCGTATGGCGTTAAGCCGTCCATATGCGGAAACAATGCGTAAAGTGATTGGTCATTTAGCACAGGGTAACCTTGAATACCGCCATCCATACTTGGAAGAGCGCGAGGTTAAACGTGTGGGCTATGTGGTGATTTCGTCTGACCGAGGCCTTTGTGGTGGCTTGAACGCAAATGAGTTCAAAGCTGTTGCAAAAGACGTACAAAAGTACGTTGAAGCTGGTGTAGAAGTAGACTTTGCTGCCATCGGTAGTAAAGCAGTCGGCTTCTTTAACCGTTTTGGAGGCCAAGTACTGGCAGCCAAATCAGGCTTAGGTGATGCACCGTCTGTATCAGACGTTGTAGGTTCTGTACGCGTTATGTTAGACGCATACAGTGAAGGCAAAATCGACCGCTTGTTTGTTGTGTACAACAAATTCGTAAACACAATGACACAAGAGCCAACGATCGATCAGTTATTACCTTTACCAAAAGCAGAGGAAGAACTGAGCAGCCATGGTTGGGATTACATTTACGAGCCAAGCCCAGAAGTTTTAATGGAAACTTTATTGGTTCGTTACATTGAATCTCAGGTATATCAAGGTGTTGTAGAAAACGCTGCGTCAGAACAAGCTGCGCGTATGGTTGCGATGAAAGCCGCAACTGATAACGCAGGTGGTTTAATCGACGAATTACAATTGATATACAACAAGGCACGTCAGGCAGCCATCACTCAGGAAATTTCTGAGATATGTGCTGGTTCTGCGGCGGTTTAGGTTTAAAAACAAATTTAGAGGAATTGTCATGAGTCAAGGTAAGGTCGTACAGATCATTGGCGCGGTTGTGGACGTAGAGTTTCCACAAGATGCAGTACCTGCGGTATATGACGCTATCAAAGTGACTAACGGTGACCTAGCTGGTCTTACGTTAGAAGTTCAGCAGCAGTTAGGCGGTGGCGTAGTACGCGCAATCGCACTAGGTACTACTGACGGTTTAGCACGTGGTGCGCAAGTTGAAGGTACTGGTAAAGGTATCGAAGTTCCAGTTGGTACAGCTACACTAGGCCGTATCATGGACGTATTAGGTAACCCAATCGATGAAGCGGGTCCTATTGGTGAAGAAGAACGTTACACGATTCACCGTGAAGCGCCTTCTTACGAAGAACAATCAAGTGCAACTGAACTACTAGAAACTGGTATCAAGGTTATCGACCTTGTATGTCCGTTCGCTAAAGGTGGTAAAGTTGGTCTATTCGGTGGTGCCGGTGTTGGTAAAACCGTAAACATGATGGAACTTATCCGTAACATCGCAATCGAGCACAGCGGTTACTCAGTATTCGCAGGTGTTGGTGAGCGTACTCGTGAGGGTAACGATTTCTACCATGAAATGAACGAATCAAACGTACTAGATAAAGTATCTCTAGTTTACGGTCAGATGAACGAGCCACCAGGAAACCGTTTACGCGTAGCATTAACGGGTCTAACTATGGCTGAGAAGTTCCGTGACGAAGGTCGTGACGTACTTTTCTTCGTAGATAACATCTACCGTTACACACTAGCGGGTACAGAAGTATCAGCACTTCTAGGTCGTATGCCATCAGCGGTAGGTTACCAGCCTACACTAGCTGAAGAGATGGGTGTACTTCAGGAGCGTATTACTTCAACTAAGACTGGTTCAATCACTTCAATCCAAGCGGTATACGTACCTGCGGATGACTTGACTGACCCATCACCAGCTACTACGTTCGCTCACTTAGACGCGACAGTTGTACTATCTCGTGATATCGCATCAAAAGGTATTTACCCAGCGATCGATCCACTAGACTCTACTTCACGTCAGCTTGACCCATTAGTTATCGGTCAAGAGCACTATGACGTTGCACGTGGTGTACAAACAGTACTACAGCGTTACAAAGAGTTAAAAGACATCATTGCGATCCTAGGTATGGACGAGCTTTCTGAAGAAGATAAGCAAACTGTATCTCGTGCTCGTAAGATTGAGCGTTTCTTATCTCAACCATTCTTCGTTGCAGAAGTATTTACTGGTGCACCTGGTAAATATGTATCTCTTAAAGACACAATTACTGGCTTTAAAGGTATCTTAAACGGCGAATACGACCACCTACCAGAACAAGCGTTCTACATGGTTGGCTCGGTTGAAGAAGCTTTAGAAAAGTCAAAATAATAAAGCTTAATTAGGAGCGTAAAATGGCTGCAATGACTGTCCACCTTGACGTAGTAAGCGCAGAAGAGAAGTTATTCTCTGGTCGTGTTGAAACGTTACAGGTGTCAGGTAGTGAAGGTGATTTGGGTATTTACCCAGGTCACGCGCCTTTACTTACTGCCATTAAACCTGGCATGGTACGCGTAGTTAAACAGCACGGTGAAGAACACGTATTCTACGTTGCTGGCGGCATTTTAGAAGTTCAACCTGGTCATGTATCAGTGTTAGCGGATGTCGCAGTACGTGCAGATGACTTAGATGAAAATGCAGCTTTAGCGGCTCAAAAAGAAGCTGAAGAAGCGCTAGCAAATCCAGGTGCAGACCTAGATTACGCGCAAGCTGCTATTAAACTATCAGAAGCTATCGCACAGTTACGCATTATCCAGCAAATTCGTAAAGGCTAATAAGCGTATAGATGAATTGGGTGTGTGACCTTTTCAAGGTTTTACATCACATCTTCCGTAATAAAAACCCAGCTTGTGCTGGGTTTTTTTATGCCTCAAAAAAGTGTCTTAAAAACTTCATAAAAAAATCCACACATTTCTAATAATTCGACTATAAAAAAAGAGCATTAATTAAATGAGGTTGGGATTAGTATGGAAAATATCAGTGTTGGTAAATACAATTTTTTTGATGATCACAATTTTCCGCACGGTTTTCGCCGAAGTGGTATGTTTACTGTCAAAGAGGCAGATTATTTAGAGACTTATGGTCATACTCTTTTGGCTTTAGAAAACAAAACAACTGAGCCTGTGAACGAGGATGAAATCCACTTTCAACATGCAATAACAAATCAAATTGATAGCCAGAGTTTTGCGGTTAAAACGTGGCGAAAGTACAGAATGGCCATAAGCTCGAAGTCTGAGAAAATATTCCTATCGTCACATTCTATAATCGATGATAGCAATGTTGAGCAAGATTGACATAGTAGTGTGTTTGTTATTTAAATTAACTCACTAAATCAGTAAACTTACCCTAATTAAAAATAGGCAAATAGAGAAGAGACGATGAGTCACAATATCGCAATTAAGCCGCAACATGAGCAAGATGCTATTCAACACGATTTGATGGCGTCGTTTTGGGCTTATAAAGAAAAGCGTGGATTGATGAGCCGTCCCGAGATCATAAAATACATCCACCAGCATTTTGAAGATGCTCAGTTACAAGAGCACTTGATGCAAAGGTATGAGTACTTTAAAACAGTATAAAACTCATAACCCACTAAATTAATAAGAGAAGTTCCACATGGAACTTCTTTTTTGTTTAAGTCGTAAAAGAAAAAGCTATGGACACAAAGCTCACACATCTAAACATTTGGCGAACAGTACAAGCTATACCCGCAGGTAAAGTCAGTAGTTATGGTGCAATTGCCGATTTGGCTGGTCTTCCTGGTCGAGCACGCCTAGTTGGAAAATGTTTGGGGTTTGTCCCTTCTGATGGTGTTGATGGCTCTCCAGTGCCTTGGTATCGAGTTCTAAGAAGTTCAGGTGAAATCGCTTTTGCACCCGGTAGTGATGAATTTGAAACTCAACGGGCATGCTTAATGGATGAAGGGGTGATGGTCAAAGGTCGACGTGTCTCTTTAAAGCAATATGAGTGGCGACCAAGTCTTGATGAGATTCTTTTTAGATTGGACGCATAATCTGAATCACTCAATTATCAACTGTTGCACCACTCTTTTTATTCCTACCAAGATAACATCTGCAGTCTACTCTTTTTTTATCTCACTCGCTAAGCATTGAACAGTCAATTTACCTTCAGTTCCGCTTTCATCTAGAATTAATCCGATTTTGGTTTACACTCGATATGGTAGATAAAAAGGGATAATTATGGATTTTGAAGCGTATCAACAGGCTAGACTATCGAGAGATCCCAGATTTGATGGTGTTTTTTATATTGCGGTAAAGACGACGGGTATATTCTGTCGTCCCATTTGCCCAGCAACACCGCCAAAAGAACAAAATGTGGAATACTATCAGACGGCCAATGAAGCCTTAGTTTCAGGGTATCGTCCCTGTCTTCGTTGTCGCCCAGAATCCGCGCCGTTTTCTCCAGCTTGGAACGGCGTAGATACGACCGTCCAACGAGCACTGAATATCATTCATGAACAAGGCTTTCACGGTTTAAAGTTAAGTGAACTTAGTGAACGACTGGGTATTACTGATCGATACCTACGTAAACTTTTTGTCGATAAGCTTGGAGTGTCACCAAAACACTATGTACTTCACCAGCAAGTCTTGTTTGCTAAATCCTTATTACATCAAACACATTTACCCATTCAAGATATTGCGCTTGCTTGTGGGTTTAATAATGTTAGACGCTTCAATGATGCTTTTAAAAACATCACGACCAAAACCCCATCGGAAGTTCGAAAGTTACCGGTTAGCAGTCAACCTATACGATTACAACTCAGTTACCAGCCGCCTTATGAGTGGCAAAGGTGGCATGACTTTGTCGAGTTTCGGCTTATGGCTGGAATTGAACGGCTTGGAAATAGTAGTTACGGGCGAACCTTCAGGATGTCGTTTGAGGCGCCCGACAACGACCAACTTGAAACGGTGACAGGGTGGTTTAATGCGGTTCATCGTCCAGATAAGCAAGGCTTTAATGTCAGTATAGAAGTATCAGACAGTAAGTATCTATATCAAGTCACTCAACGAATTCGGCAAGTCCTTGATCTAAATGCAAACACTGGAGTCATCTATGCCGGTTTGCTCGCTACCGGTCTACCAGAGCACAATGTTATAAATGGCTTGCGGATCCCTGGAAGTTGGAGTTTGTTTGAAGCCGGTGTTCGGGCAATTCTTGGTCAGCAAGTGTCAGTCAAAGCGGCGACGAATTTACTAAACACTCTTGTCGAAGTGTTGGGCGAAAGTAAAACTATAGACGGCGAAGAGTACCGTTGGTTTCCAACGCCAGAAAAAATGGCGAAAAGCCGTTTTAACTTTTTAAAAATGCCGCAAAGTCGTAAGACGTCGTTATCCAACTTGGCAAAGTTTGTGATGGATAATCCGAACGCATCACCAGAGCAATGGCTTGATCTCAAAGGTATAGGACCTTGGACGGTTGAATACGCTAAAATGCGTGGATTAGGTGATACGGACATTTGGCTTGATACCGACTTAGGTGTGAAAAAGGCGATGGATATTTTCCCAAATCTTAACCCAGATAATGCAGCCCCTTGGCGCACTTATCTGACGTTTAATATGTGGAGCATGTTATGAGTGTAGTAAATCAACCTATGCCAAATAAGCTCGAAACTCGTTGGTTTGAATCTCCTGCCGGGCCGGTTGAGGTTGGCGTTAACTTAGATTTAGATACACCGGTGATCTGGTATGTTGAGTTTATGGAGACTCAGAAGCTCACTGATCCAAATAATACCTCAAACCATCCAATTTTGATTGAAACTGAGCGCCAATTAAAAGCTTACTTTAAAGGTGAAGCGTATGACTTTGAAAAGGTTCTTCAATATCAAAGTGACTATGGTACCGAATTTCAAAAACAAGTATGGCAAGCACTAACCCAGATTCCCGCGGGAACGACATGGAGCTATGGTCAACTAGCAAAACATATAAACCGGCCAAAAGCGGTAAGAGCTGTTGGCGCAGCTAATGGTAAAAACCCTTTAGCTGTTATTATCCCGTGTCATCGCGTCATTGGTGCGAATGGAACATTGACTGGGTACGCTGGTGGCTTGGATATTAAAGCGAAACTAATAGAGTTAGAGCAACAACATAGTAAGTCTTAATTGTGCCGCTTACAGAAAAAAGGTAGGACTAAAAAGCTTTGCTTACTTTGTCTACTTAATTAAGATGTGCGATTTAGTGCAAACTATTAAATAGTACGAAATCGCTATCTACGTCAAAAGAAACTCTGTCCATAGCGAGATCGTGATGACACTCGCCACGGTCGACAAGACAACTGTCGTTGCACTGATGCCCTCTTCTACTCTGTGTTTCGTCGCCACAATGAAAGCGTTCACCCCAGTTGGACTTGCAGTTAGTAGCACGATGATCAACAAGGCTTCTTTATTGAGGCCCATCATTGTACCTATTGAATAGGTAATGAAAGGCAGTACAACTAGCTTCACTGTACTTAATATAATGGCTGATCTACGGTTCCCTCTAATTGGGAGAAAATGCATTGACGCGCCTAGGCAAAATAGCGCCAAAGGGATGGCCGCTTGGCCTAGTTGAGCAATTGGCGCAAGTAATAACTCGGGTAGAGTAAGTCCTGAAAAGTTAAATAAAAGGCCAGCTGCGATACTCATGACAATTGGGTTCTTTAAGCTCGACAGGATTGTTTGCCACTTCACCTTATTTACAAAAAGCTCAACTAAGGTAAATAAAATAGCACTGTGAAATGCGATCAATACAAACGCTTGGCCTGCCGCCGCTTCCCCTAATAGACCGACCAAAACAGGAATGGCGACCAATACGGTATTACTGTAAGTCGCGTCTAAACTGAAAACGGCTGCTGTGGCGGAAGACCTGGTTGACTGTGTTTTTCTAGCGATGATAAAAACGAGCGCAAACATAAATAATATTGCGCCATAAAAAGAAACAAACCATTCCAATGAAAGCGCTGCGGTTAGATCAGCTTGTGATGTACTTTTAAATAAAAAGAGCGGAATTAAAACACTGAAACAAAGGGTAGAAACGGCATTGATTTGAGCTTGCTGAAATAGAGAAAATCGAACACTGGCAAACCCCATTACACATATTAGTGCCAACGGAATAATGATAGATAGGGTTTGTAGATCCATTAGCTAGTTACCAATACTCGACAACAAGGCCAATGAAAATCACTAAACCGACATAGTGATTATCTAAAAACGCTTTAAAGCATTTTTCAGGATTGCGATCCTGGACTTGCCACCATTGTCTTAAAAATAATAACCCAGCGATTACTAATGCTGTCACCATAGGCCACTGCCAGCTCAACAGTAACTTGGCTTGCCATAGTAAATATAGAGTCATCATTTGTAGAATCATGACCATCAACACATCGTTTTTACCAAAGGCAATCGCGGTAGATTTGACGCCTATTTTTAAGTCGTCCTCTCTATCGACCATGGCATAAAGTGTGTCATAAGCAACAGTCCAACAAAGGTTTGCTAAATACAAAAGAATCATTTCTAACGGTAGATCAGCTTGTACCGCCATAAAGGCCATTGGAATTGCCCAACTAAATGCAGCCCCGAGGACAACTTGAGGAAAGTGGGTATAGCGCTTCATAAATGGGTAACAAGTAGCGAGTAACACACCACCAATTGATAATATGATAACGTTTAAATCCAATGTTAAAACCAAACCGAAAGCAATGGCTATTAACACAAAGAACAGCTGTAAAGCTTCTGTCGCCGTCGCTTTACCTGCGGGAATTGGTCTTTGGTTTGTCCTTTTTACATGGCCATCAAACTCTCTGTCCGCATAGTCATTGATTACACAACCAGCAGCACGCATCACCACAACTCCCAAACAAAACACTACTAAGTAGTGCCAGTGAGGGATACCGTAAGACGCCACCCATAATGCCCACAAGGTTGGCCACAATAATAGATAGATACCAATAGGTTTATCCATCCTCATTAGCTGGTGGTAACTTGAGTAATTAGAAAGAGACAATTGCCATTTTTTCATTAAAGGTACTTTTAACTTGTTAGTTGTCGTTAAGGAGTGACGGTAAAAAACATTCGTTCACGAGCAAAGGGTAATCATTGAGAGTAAACAATGAGCGACGAATAAAAACAGGTGAGTGAAAAGGTTGTTGTAGTTCTTGAGTTATAAAGCGACCCAGCTCACTAGTCGGTGATACCTCAGTGCACTCTATGTCACCACGTACCGCTTGTTTACTTTGAAATAACACTTGGCCCAAGGATTGATTACCTAGCTCGGCTAAGCGCTTCTCTGTTCCTTTTACGGTTGAAATAGGCATTACCGTTTGGGCATAAACCAAGGGCACATTTCCTTGTTTGAGAACAACCTCTCTCACTAATGCCTCATTATCAGTTGTGTTAAGAGAATTTTGTAGACTAGCTGAGAGGCTTTCATATGACTGTTGGAGGACTTCAACAGAAAAACTGACACCTAGTTCTTTTATGCGTACGGTCAAGGAGCTTTCACAACATACCCAATCATTTAATACTGGGTCGAGCTTTAATGTCTCGTGTTGTCTGGCTAACTGCCAATCTGTTGGTAATTGTATTGGAAACAAACCATTCGCCTCTTACAAAATGAGTTCGTATGGTATCAAAAATTAACCCTGTTGCTCAAAATAAAAGGTGGTAGAACTTATTAAATTCACTAGAATTAACATCAACAAAGAAGTTATGCGAAGGATCCTAAATTAATGCGTTTATTTATCGCCTTATTATTGTCGATGGCTATGTTTGCGTTTAACACACAAGCGGCTGAGAAAAATGTAGGCTATTACGGTTTTGAACCGGACATTATCACTAACTATATTAGTAACAAGCGACGTATTGGGTTTGTGCGTATTACCGCTGAACTGATGATTGAAAACGTACAAAACGTGCCTGTCATTGAGCATCATAGCCCTCTACTACGTGACGCTATGATTGATATTTTGATCAGACAACCAGAACAAAAAGTAAAGTCGATGACGGGACGCGAAGAAATTCGCACCTTAATCCTCGAAAAACTGCAAGAGCTAATGGAAAAAGAGACGGGACAGCCGTTGATCAAAGACTTAATCTTTACCAAGTACTTATACCATTAGCATGAGACGACGCGTTTAAACATTGTCTCTAGTCGATATGTGTATGAATGCTGCTAATAATTAAAAGTATTAGAGAATAATTGCTCGAAGTTTTATACAGGCTTCGAGCTTTTTTATGCCTTGTCTTTTTTAACTAAGACAAAACTCAAACTGATACCAGCGATTAGACCACCTAAGTGAGCCCAATTGGCCATACTGATAGGTAACACATCGAAAAAGCCAATGATCATCCAAACTAGCAAAAACATAAATAAATTATTTGGTAAGTATAGTTTTTTGGATTGATGAAAGACCCCACAAGCCCAGGCAAACCCGGCGAGTGCATAATTCACCCCTGACAGTCCCGCAAAGTTTGCACTTTCCAAAATGGCCTGAAGCGCATTTGATGTCGCTGCACTAAGTAAGAATAGCGCCATTAAAATAGTACTACCCAATACTTTCTCTACTTTTCCGCCTAGGTACCACCACCAAGCGATGTTAAAAGCTATGTGCAGCATACTTAAGTGCATGATAGCGGGAGTGACTAAGCGGTATGGTTCAGAAAGGTTGAAAGAAAAGTGAAGAGCGCCAAAAATCTCTCGATAAAAGCCAAAGTACGAAGCGGCAAAAATACCAATACAAAGCAAAGTTAACCAACGAGTGAGCGGGCCGACACTTTTATAAATCTGACCAATCCCAAGTGATGACGAAGTCTGGGTTGGTTGATTTACTTCCCACGAGGCACTTAAAAATCGGGCATCATGAGGATTTTGGACAAACTGTATAAACAAAGCGTGTGCGATGTCGTAATCATTCGGCTCAACCCAAATAGAAAAGTGCTCTTGGCCAGAATCATTTATAACTTGAACATCAAAACTTATGTTTTGCGTTTTTAAATAATCCGTAAACGCTTGCGTCGCTCTTAAATTCGGTAACTGGCCGATTGATTCCATTGAGGTGTCCGTATTGTTATTTTTATTCTGATTCCGTTACGAATTCAAAGTTTTGGCGCCACATCTCAAATCCACCATCAACGCTGTATACGTCATCAAAACCTTGTTCAACTAGGTATTGCGCAGCGCCTTGTGAGCTGTGTCCGTGATAACAAAACACAAGTACGGTTTGTTCATAGTCAACTTGCTGACAAAATTGGTTTAGAGTGCCATTAGTTAGATGGAAAGCCCCCGCAACATGACCACTAGCAAAAGATTGTTCATCGCGAATATCGGCGATAGCGGCTTTGTTTTGATCAATGAGTTGTTTAGCATCAACGATACTGATGCGTTTAAAAGTCGACATATTGTTTCCTATGAGCGCCCTTTGCATAAAGTAACAGAAAGAAAAGACCGTTACACAAGTCGTTTTTTGATAAACTTGGTTCGTGAAAAATACGACTTGGCGCGACGCTTGTGTATTTAAGAATTTTGATGAACTTATTATAGAGACCAAATGAACGCATTGAAATCCCCATCGGCAGAAACTAAGAGCATTGACCTATTAGAGCAAGAATGTGAAAAATTTATGCGTTCACAGCCTGTTCATGACAGTGCACATGACATTAACCACATAAAACGAGTGGTCAAAAACGCCAAACGAATCGCCATTGCTGAGGACGCTGACTTATGGATAGTCACTGCCTCGGCTTGGTTACATGACTGCGTGACGTTTCCCAAAAACCACCCAGATAATAAAAAAGCCAGTGGTTTTGCGGCGCAATTAGCGGTGGAGTTTTTATCAGGCATTGAGTTTCCTAAAGAGAAGTTAGATGGGGTTTATCATGCGGTTGAGGCACACAGTTACAGTGCTAATATCAACACTCGTAGTTTGGAGGCAAAGGTCGTGCAGGACGCTGACCGATTAGATGGGCTTGGTGCGGTCGGGATTGCGCGTTGTTTTACGGTGTCAGGTAAGTTGGGTAGCGCCCTTTATCACACGGAAGACCCGTTTTGTAATGAGCGCCTACCTGACAGTAAACTCGCAGCGGTCGATCATTTTTTTGAAAAACTATTTAAAACCGCCGAGACCTTAAAAACAGACACCGCTAAAGCAATGGCTAATGAGCGTGTTTCCTTTATGAATACATATTTAAAACAATTAGGTACAGAAATAAGCTAGTTTGCCACAAAAGGTCTCCTTTTATTGATTATGGGCTATAGTTAATCCATATAATAAGGACGATTATTATGAGCTCATGGGTCGTTGGAGACTTTCGCCTCAGGCGCTGGCTTCCCTTTTTTAAAAACTCTGCTACTGAAAAGCAGTATCTCATTGAGCGCTTTGCTCAAGACCACTTGTCGATTGCCCGTGCTTTTGTCATTCTTTCTTTGTTTTTAAGTGCTTTTATTATTGTCGACTTCCACGTCGAATATACATCGAGTTTCTACTTCTATTTAGCGATAAGTCAAAAAGTCATAATGCCGGTTGTTGGTTTTATGTGCTTTGCTTACGTCAACCGTATTTTTAAAATTGGCGCCCTTAATCGAGCTTTAGCAATTTACGGTCTCTGGTTTACTGCCAATTTATATTTTGCCTTTTATGGTTACAGTCACTGGATTGTGCAACCGGTGACGCTTCTAGAAGTGACTATGGCCAGTGTTTTCACCTGTTTATTGATTTATATCTATGTGCCCTTACGATTTGAACAGCAGTTGTTTAGTGCTGGCATTATTGTACTAATGACATTGGTGTTTTTGTTTGCAGAACGGCATGTAAGCCATGGACGAATTGGCTTTGCATTGATGTTTTTGGGGTTGGCTAATGGCTTTGGGGTATCTATTGCGTTGACGATACACCGTAATTTTCGTAAGTATTGGGCCAATAAAAAAGAACGTGATACGGATAATAAAGAGCTTCGAGAAGAAGTGTTTCGTAGAGAGCGCCTGGAGCTGGAGTTAAAACGTTTGGCGATGACTGATCCGTTAACAGGAATCGATAACAGACGTAGTTTTATGGAACATCTTCAACGTGAAATAAAAAGGGCTGCTCGTCAACACTGTAACCTAAGCCTGATAAATTTTGATATTGATTTGTTTAAACATATTAATGATCAGTTTGGTCATGATACAGGTGATAAGGTTTTAATCGATGTTACCTGTTTAATCAAAGATAGGCTTCGTGAGTCTGATATCTTTGGCCGATTAGGTGGTGAAGAGTTTGCTATTTTATTACCCGATTGTGATAACGAAGAGGCATTAGTATTAGCGGAGTCGTTGCGAGAAGCGCTAAACAATCATGCGATTGCTTGGCAATCAAAAGCGCTTAAAGTTACTGCCAGTTTTGGTGTCGTTCAATATCAACCCAATGAAGATACCAGAAAACTGCTAAAACGCGCTGATCAGGCCATGTATAACGCTAAAAAGTCTGGTCGTAATTGTGTTAAATCTATTCCTCATTAAAATTGCTTTACTAAGATCTTTTCTCTTCGATTCTTTGTACAATGAAACGACAGTTTGATTAACACAAATAATGGGTACTTCTTTTGGCAATTAAATTCTACAAATCTCTTACATCTTCAATTAAAGCGCTTAGTTTTGACCTCGATGATACGTTGTATGTAAACGATGAAGTCATAAAAGCCGCTGAAGAGGCTCAATTTGAAGTACTGAGTCAGGCAATACCAAGTATTAAAGTCGCAGGAATTGAGCCTTGGTTGTCATTAAAGTGGAAAGTGTTAAAGGCGAACCCTGAAGTAAAACACGACGTTACTCTGTGGCGCAAAGAAGTGATCAGGTTGGGACTGGCCAGTCATACCGCTGATTCTGCTCTGATAGATGAGCTTGTAGAAGCAGGCTTTAACGCGTTTTATGAAGAGCGCTCGAACTTTGAACTCGAACCAAGGGTGTTCGATATTCTAGGACAGCTTAAACAAAAGTTGCCCCTGGTGGCGGTGACTAATGGCAACGTTGATATTACTCGACTCGGACTTACACCTTATTTTGTTGGTTATTACCGCGCAGGTGAGTTGGGTAATAGGATGAAACCTTTCCCTGATATGTTGCAAATGGCTGCAACCGATTTAGGTATCTTGCCTTCAGAATTACTGCATATTGGTGATAACGTTTCAACCGATGTAGGTGCAGCGCAAAACGCAAATTGCCCGCACCTTTGGTTTAATTCAGCCCAACAAGCTATGCCAGCCAAAGCTGCTTTGCCAACGGCAGAATATTCAGACTTGGATGATCTGCTACAACTGCTATAATCAAACCCTGTTTTTTTATCCAGTTTAAGGCCCAGCAACATAATGGATGTTTATATTCCAAACCAGGAACCTGATTTACACGGCGCTGCATCATTAAAATTAAATGAGCTTAATGACCGTCAACACGAAGCCGTTACGGCTCCTCCTCAAAATATGTTGGTTCTTGCTGGCGCGGGTTCGGGTAAAACAAAAGTACTGATTAGTCGAATTGGATATTTGATAAAGGCGTTACACGTTTCACCTTATTCTATAATGGCGGTTACGTTTACCAATAAAGCCGCAACCGAAATGCGTCATCGCCTCGAGTCTTTGATGGGGCAAGGTACGGTTGGTTCACAATTTAGTAATCACGGTATGTGGATAGGTACCTTCCATGGCTTAGCACATCGATTTTTGCGTACTCATTTTCGCGAAGCTAAGTTACCAGAGAGTTTTCAGGTTATAGACTCTGACGATCAACATCGCCTGATCCGTCGTCTTCTAAAAAGCTTAAACATAGACGAAAAGCGTTTTCCACCTAAACAAATCATGTGGTACATCAATGGCAAAAAGGACGAGGGTCTTCGTCCAAAGCACATTGATACCTTTGATCCTACCGAGCAAATGATGCTTAAGGTTTATGAGGCGTATCAACAAGCCTGTGACCGAGCTGGCCTTGTCGATTTTGCAGAAATCTTATTACGCAGCCACGAAGTGTTGGCTTCGAACGATGATATCTTAGCTCATTATCGCAAACGATTTAGACATATTCTGGTGGACGAGTTTCAAGATACTAACAGTATTCAATATGCTTGGATTCAACTTATATCGGGCGGTCATGCTGGTGGCATTGCTGATGAAGCGCCTGCTTCTTACGTGATGATTGTTGGTGATGACGATCAGTCAATTTATGGTTGGCGTGGTGCTAGAGTGGAAAACATTCACAATTTCCAAAAGGATTTTGAAGATGTTCAGACCGTGAGACTCGAGCAAAACTATCGTTCAACCGCAAATATCCTAAAAGCAGCCAATGCAGTCATTTCGAACAATAGCGACCGCTTAGGAAAAGATTTGTGGACCGAGGGCAAAGAAGGTGATCCGATTGCGGTATATTCTTCTTTCAACGAATTGGAAGAAGCGCGTTTTGTTGTTGGTAATATTAAAAAGTGGCAAGAAGATGGCGGGAGCCTGAACGATGCGGCTATTTTGTATCGTAACAATGCCCAGTCTCGTGTACTAGAAGAAGCGTTATTACAGGCCGGTCTAAAATACCGAATTTATGGTGGTTTGCGATTCTTCGAACGCCAAGAAATCAAAGATGCATTAGCGTATCTACGTTTGATTGCTAATCGTGATGATGACGCTGCATTTGAGCGTGTTATCAATACTCCGGCAAGAGGTATCGGGGATAAAACATTACAAACTATTCGAGATGCAGCGCGAAGTCAGAGCATTACGTTATGGCAAGCAAGTGGTCGTTTGGTTTCAGAGCAGCGCTTATCGGCAAGAGCTTTAGGGTCACTCAATAAGTTCGTTGAACTGATTGATAAACTTGAGTCTGACTTGACTGATTTACCACTTCACGAACAAGCGGACCAAGCGATTCAAAGCTCTGGTCTAAAGGCCATGTATCAAGCTGAAAAAGGTGAAAAAGGCCAAACTCGAGTAGAAAACTTAGAGGAATTGGTCACTGCTTGTAAGCAATACGAGCCTGATGAAAATATGGAAGAAATGCCTATTCTTTCTGCATTCTTGTCTCACGCGTCATTAGAATCTGGTGAGTCACAAGCTGACGACTATGAAGATGCGGTCCAATTAATGACGCTTCACAGTGCCAAAGGTCTAGAATTCCCACTGGTATTTTTAGTTGGTGTTGAAGAAGGTATGTTCCCTAGTCAACAAAGTGCTGATGCGCCAGACCGTTTAGAGGAAGAACGCCGTTTAGCTTATGTTGGTATGACTCGAGCAAGACAAAGACTATTTATTACCCATGCAGAAACCAGGCGTATGTATGGTCAAGAGCATCACCACCGACCTTCAAGATTTATCTCTGAAATACCAGAAGAATGTTTATACCAAATTAAACTGACATCATCAGCGCGCCAACCGTCTTATCAACAAGGTTATGGCAATGCGAATAGTGGTTACAAAAGCTCGAGCAGCAGTTATGGTAGTTCTACGGGGTATGGCTCTGGAATGTCGAGCGGTAGTCGCGGTGGTATGTCTTCTAAAACGGCCAGTCATGTTAAGTTCAGCGGTTCGGCTTTTTCACTGGGACAACGTGTTTCTCATGCGAAGTTTGGTGAAGGTACGGTATTAAACTGTGAAGGCGATGGGGATAACGCACGTATTCAAGTTAACTTTGATCAATTTGGCGCCAAGTGGTTAGTTACGACTTATGCCAAGTTAACGGCGATCTAAACTTTTATTATGGCGTCGCTTCTAGCGGTTTTTGAATGCCTAAGCGCCCGACAACAACGAGGTGTTATAAGAATATCAGGCGAACCAAAGCGTTCGTCTGAGGTAATAACACGTCAATTATCTGCACTTGAAAAAGCCAAGCCGGAAAGTCTTAATGTGGCTTGGTTCACCCTACCAGAGTCCCTTGTTGATCAAAGCGATACACGAAAGAATGAGTGGCGACTTAAAAAATATAAAACCTATTTGGGTGAAGAATATGATGTCGTTATCATCGATTTGCATCAAGGTCTAAATTTAGAAGCGATAGGAGCCTTGTCTGGAACCATCAAGCTTGGTGGTGCACTGATTCTAATTACTCCTGATGATAAAACTTGGCTAAATCAACCTGATCCGGAAGCTCAACGTATTGCCTCTTACCCTTACACAGAGACGGATATGGGTCATGCTACCCTGCTATACTTTATTCGTTCGATGAAGCAGGCTGAAGGGGTATTTCATTATGAACTCTCGGCTTCTTCAACCAAACTAGAGCTACAAAAACGTGGCGACGTTCTCCACCTGACAAGTAATACTAAAAGCTCGCTTAATACACAGAATCATCGCTATTTAACAGCTGATCAAGCAAATGCTAGTACCAAGCTTAGAAAACAGTTGAGCCAGGACCAAAGCATTACGGTCCTCACTGCTGATAGAGGCCGCGGAAAATCGGCCTTATTAGGTATGACATTGGCTGATTTTACAGCAAGTAATATAGCAAAAGAGTTTAAAGTAGCTGTGGTCTGTGCAAATGCAACATCGCTCAACGTTTTAACTAAACACTATAAAAACAGACTAAAAGAGTTAGCAAAAAGCGGTGTCATTGACGACGATATTACCTCGTACATCGACCACTTGGTTCGACTTGCACCTGATTCCGATTGTTTAAACGATGTTTCAAAAGGCAGTCAATCATCAGAAAAATTTGACTTAATAGTCATCGACGAAGCTGCTTCTTTTCCACTTTCTATTGTAAAAGCAGCTTCAAATCGGACATCAAAATTGGTATTGGCGACGACGGTTCATGGATATGAAGGTACAGGCCGTGGATTTGAATATAAGCTTAAGCCGTTTTTAAAATCGAAAGCCGAAACTAACACTGATATTAGTTATCAAGAAGTCTCTATGCATCAACCGATTCGTTGGTCTGAAGGTGATGGCCTGGAGCAGTGGACTAATGAAGCCTTGCTGCTAAATGCAAACCTGTCGAATGTAAAAAACGTAGATTGGTCAGAGGGAAAGCCTCATCTGAACTTCTTAGAGTTGGACTCAACTTCGATGCTTGATAGTGGCTTAATGAAAGAAGTATTCGCCCTGCTGATTCAAGCGCATTATCAAACAACACCCAGTGATCTTCGCGCCATGCTTGATGCACCGGACATCAAAACACTTGTCGTCACAACCCAAAGTAAAGATGAGCCAAACAAGCCTATTGTTATCGCAACCGCAATGATATCTATAGAAGGTAGGTTACCGGACGAGCTTGGAGAGCAGATTTGGCAAGGCCGACGCCGTCCTCGAGGGCACTTAGCTCCCCAGTCTCTCGTTGCACATTGTGGTTACAAGTCGGCTCATCGCTATCGCTATGCTCGAGTAGTGAGAATCGCTGTCCACCCAGAACTGCAAGGGCAAGGGCTAGGTTCAAAACTTCTAGGACATATTTATTTATCTGCTCAGTCGAAAGGCATAGACTTTTTAGCAACAAGTTTTGGCATAAGTGAGCCGCTTTTGAGTTTTTGGGCAGACAACAGTTTTGTTCCTGTGCGCTTAGGGTTACGTCCGGAAACGTCCACTGGGGATGTGAGCGTATTAATGTTGAAACCTGTTTTACCTATCGATCAGACAAATTCGGAACAAAAAGATCAAAGCCAAAATAAAAGTAACCAGAACTATCGATCCGTTTTAGACCTAAGTCGCTGGAATAAGCGCTTTAAGCAGACTTTAAACGCAGAAATAGGGTTAACTCTTCGAGCCCAATCTATACATGAGGACATTGTCGAGCTATTAACTGTTGATCAAGAAGAGTTAAAGCGGGTTCAATCCTTATCATCTAGTAGGATAGGTAGTTCACCTGGTGACGCCAATAAGCAAGACGCTGAATTTCAATCTTGGACAGAGGAACAAAGTCTTTTAGACATAGAAGCCTTTGCATTTCATTTTCGAAGTGTAGATAGTTGTGTGTTGGCATTTTCTTGGGCACTTTTACAAATTTCTCCTCCCGATAGACCTTTCAACGACAAAGGCCTTAATTCCTCAGCAATTGAGTCAATGCGTTTTTTACGTGGTAAATTTGTCCAAGGTTTAACGAATAAAAAGCTCATCGAAAGATTTCAATTGAGCGGTGAAAAACAACTGATTCAAAAAATGCGCGCCGAAGCCCAATTGCTATTAGCGACGCTCTAGAAGAGATTTGTTTTGTAACTTGAATACGTATGTAATATACGCTCTTTACTATCCGCACAAACCCCGTCCTTATATTCTAATTGAGCAACTATAAAATCAATAAATACAATAGGATCAATCATGCGTTGGATACCAGCTTCCCTGCTCGTTCTGCTAAGTAGTGGACTTTATGCAGAAACCGTAAAGGTGACATCACCGGACGGCAAAATCGTTGTTGAAGTAAATGATGATAATTCGCAACTCGAATATCGAGTGTACTACCAAAATAAACCTGTGATTGAACCTTCACTGTTAGGCTTAGTTTTTAAAGAACAAGCACCGTTCACTGAAGGTTTTAAGATCACAGATTCCAAGACGTCTAGTAATGACAGTACTTGGCAACAGCCTTGGGGTGAGCGTCAAACGGTACGCGATCACCATAATGCGGTGACTATCACTGTAGGTAATGACCAGTTGGTGAACCACCAGCAAGATTCTAGCTGGATTGAGTCGGTATTCTCAGCACAACCAGAAACACTTAACGCGCATTATCGCCTCGAATTTAAAGTGTTTAATGATGGTTTGGGTTTTCGATACACGGTTCCAAATCAACCGGGTTTTGAATCAGTCGAGCTAGTCAAAGAATCAACCGAATTCACGATTGCTAATGCGAGCGATACAACGGCTTACTGGATTCCGGCACGCGGCTGGAACCGTTATGAATATGTTTACAACGAAACACCACTACCAGAAGCGGCTCACATTCACACTCCAGCTACGTTTAAACTGCCTGAAGGCACGCACGTAAGTATTCACGAAGCGGCGCTGACGGACTATGCGGCTATGACGCTTAACCAACGTCGCACCGGTAAATACGTTGCTGACTTAACGCCTTGGTCGGATGGTGTTGCAGTCAAATCTAAAAATGGCCTGCAGTCTTCATGGCGTACCATTCAAATCGCAAACAATGCCGCTGGACTTATCAACTCTGACTTGATCCTAAACCTAAATGAGCCTAACAAATTAGGTGATGTTTCTTGGGTTAAACCGGGTAAATACGTCGGTATTTGGTGGGAAATGCACATCAATAAGTCGACGTGGGGAAGCGGTGAAAAGCACGGTGCTACGACGGAAAACACCAAGCGCTTCATGGACTTTGCAGCTGAGTATGGCTTTGATGGCGTACTAGTTGAAGGCTGGAATATCGGTTGGGATGGTAACTGGTTCTTTAATGGCGATGTATTTAGTTTTACTGAAAGTTACCCTGATTTTGATATCAAGGCTTTATCTGAATATGGAAAAGAGCGAGGCGTGAAGCTTATTGGTCATCATGAAACTTCAGGTAATGTCACTAACTATCGCAATCAAATGCAAGACGCACTCGATTTATATGAATCAATGGGTGTCGAGCAAATCAAAACGGGTTACGTTGCGGACGGCGGCAATATTAAGCGTATTGATGAAAAAGGGATTGTAAGAAAAGAATGGCATGACGGACAGTTCATGGTTAATGAGTACTTACATAACATCACTGAAGCGGCTAAGCGTAAGATCAGTATTAATACTCACGAGCCAGTAAAAGATACAGGTCTGCGCCGTACGTACCCAAACTGGATTGCACGAGAAGGTGCTCGAGGCCAAGAGTTTAACGCTTGGGGTAACCCGCCAAATCCGCCATCGCACATTCCAATGTTAGCTTTCACAAGAATGCTGTCTGGTCCTATGGACTTTACGCCAGGTATTTTTGATATGGGCTTTAATGGTTTAGAAGCGGATAAAAACCGTCCTCAAACGACCTTAGTAAAACAGTTAGCAAGCTATGTTGTTCTGTACAGTCCAATTCAAATGGCGGCCGATTTACCGGAGAACTACCTTGCTAAAAAAGACGCGTTTCAGTTTATTATTGATGTCCCTACTGACTGGACCGAAAGTGTCGCTTTAGCGGGTGAGGTAGGCGACTACGTTGTTATTGCACGTAAAGCTAAAGGCACGGACCGTTATTCAAAAGACGATTGGTTCTTAGGTGCAATCACTAACGAAGATGCACGCCAGGTTGAGGTAGAATTGAACTTCCTAGATGCAAATAAGCAATATGAAGCGCAAATCTATCGCGATGGTGACAACGCTCAATGGGAAACGAATCCTTATGACTATGTTATCGAGACAAAAACTGTGACAGCCAAAGACGTTCTGACATTAAAAATGGCAGAGTCTGGTGGTACTGCCATTCGTTTTAAAGCGTTAGCTAAATAATTGGTCGATTAGAAATAAAGCGCAGTGACTTGGAATAGTTTTTCTACTTCAGAAATGTGCTTTTTATCGACTAGGAATAAAATCACGTGGTCATCGGTTTCTATCACCGTATTATCGTGAGCAATGATCACTTCATTGTTACGAACGATAGCACCGATGGTGGTTTGTGGTGGTAGGTTGAGCTCTTCAACGGTTCGGCCTACTACTTTTGATGTTTTGTTATCACCACGAGCAATAACGTCAATCGCTTCGGCAGCGCCACGGCGCAATGAATATACATTTGAAATATCACCACGACGAACATGAGTCAGCAAGGCTGAAATAGTGGCTTGTTGCGGTGAAATCGCAATATCGACATCTTTACCTTGAACCAGTTCAATGTAGGCACTTCGCTGAATCAGTACCATGGTTTTTTGCGCGCCTAAACGCTTCGCCAACATCGCTGACATGATATTCGCTTCATCGTCATTGGTAACCGCAATAAATACATCCGTTTGATCAATTTGCTCTTCAATTAACAATTCTTGGTCCGATGCATCACCAGCAAAGACGGTTGTGTGTTCAAGTAATTGGCTAATACTTTCTGCGCGTTTTGGATCAAGTTCGATAAGCTTGACTCGATATTGTTTTTCTAGCGCTTTGGCAAGACCACAGCCGATATTACCACCACCAACAATAGTGATTCGCTTGTAAGAGTCTTCGAGTTTTTGTAGCTCTTCCATCACGCGGCGAATATGCTTTGTAGCAGCGACGAAAAACACTTCATCATCGGCCTCGATGACCGTTGAACCAAGCGGTTTTATCGGTTGGCCTTTACGGTAAATCGCCGCAACACGTGTTTCGAGTTCAGGCATGCTCTCTTTTAAGTGAGAGATCGCATAACCTACCAGTTTGCCGCCGTAATAGGCTTTAACAGCTACAAGTGACACGATGCCGTTGGCAAATTCCAAGACCTGCAATGCACCTGGGTAATCTATCAAGCGACTGATGTATTTGGTAACAAGTTGTTCCGGAGCAATGTATTCGTCAACAGGTAAGTCACTGTTTTGAAATAGTTGTTCTCGGTATTGAAGGTATTCTTGAGAACGGATACGAGCAATTTTAGTAGGCGTATTAAAAATACTATAAGCAACCTGACATGCCATCATATTAACTTCGTCACTTCGGGTAACGGCAATGAGCATTTGCGCATCATCCGCACCAGCTTGACGCAAAATATCAGGGTGCGAACAATGGCCGACTACTACATTTAGGTCATATTTATCTTGAAGGGCATTTAACGGTTCTGGGTCGATATCAACGAGCGTAATGTCGTTTTCTTCACCCGACAAGTTCTCTGCTAATGTCGCACCAACTTGTCCTGCACCTAAGATAATTATTTTCATAGTAGTTAATTCGCCAACTTATCGTATTTATTGTTGTTTTTTGATCCGGCAATAATAAAACCCATCCATATTATGCTCACCCGGAAGAATTTGCCAGCCCGGATTTTCGGCTGTTTCATTGGTGTTATATGGATGTGTAATTAAATTCAGTTCTGCGTCCTCTTGTTCTGCTAAAAACGTCAACATCAGATCTTTATTCTCTGATGGCAAAATAGAACATGTCGCGTACAACAATGTTCCGCCAGGCTTTAGCTGAGCCCAAAGGCTATGCAAAATTTCTTGTTGAACGTGAGCCAAGTTGTCTATGTCTTCCGAGCGGCGAAGCCACTTAATGTCAGGGTGACGACGAATAACACCGGTCGCTGAACAAGGCGCATCTAATAAAATACGATCGAAGGCTGGTGTTGCTTCAGGATCGTTACTTAAACCTAACTTTTTCAGTCCGTCATGAACCGTTGAGGGTTGAGTTAAGTCACCACAAATAAGATGGGCCTTGGCGTTCAAACGCGTAAGGTTTTCTTGGACTCGGTCTAATCGGGTCTGATCAATATCTGCTGCCACAACTTGAGCATCAGCAACATCAAGAATATGCAGTGTCTTGCCACCTGGGGCTGCGCACGCATCCAAGACTAATTCGTTGTCTTGTGGCTCTAACAACCAGCCTGCTTGCTGGGCCGCACCATCCTGAACCGCAAACCACCCTTGTTCAAAGCCTGGGATCTTTTCGACTGGCATTGGACGCTCAAGCAAGATACTTTGCAGGTTTGGCATTGGCTGAATAAAGGCAATGTTAGCCTCAGTCAACGCAGCCGTGAATGCATCTACCGAACAGTTTTTGGTATGGACTCGCAACCACATTGGCGAACGTTTTAGGTTGTTAGCCAGTATTGCTTGCCACTCTTGTGGGTATGCACTTTGAAGTCGCTTGATAAACCAAGTTGGGTGACAGAACTCGGTCACGTCATTTTTTATTTTTTTGAAAATGGCTTCTTTATTACGCATGAAATTACGTAAGCAGCCATTGATCAACCCTTTCATACCAGGCGCTTTAAGGCTTACCGCACCTTGTACCGTTTCACCAACAGCAGCGTGTTCAGGAATACGCATCTGATCAAGTTGATACAAGCCAACAATGATCAAATGGTGAAAAACACGTTGTTTAGCCTTCATCTTTTTGGCTAAAAGCTGGTTCGTTATTGCGTCATATTTTGGAAAGTAACGAATAGCGCCAAAGCACATCTCTTGTAACAGAGCGTGGTCTTTTGCTGGCAAACTTTGTTGGGCTTTTGGCAAGGCGTCCGACAAAGATTGACCTTTATCCAAAACCGCTAAAATAACTTCTGCGGCTTTGGCTCTGACATTGACAGTTTTCATTTTAGTACCGTACCTGGCGTAACCCAGTCGCTTCTGCCATTCACAAAATCACCAATAGACATTGGTTTTTTACCTGGTGGCTGCAGCTGAGTAATGTTGATCTGACCTTTAGATGTTGCAACGATAAGGCCGGCTTTATCAGCACTGATAATCGTACCAGGCTCGATATTCGAGTCGTCGCTGTCAATAACGGTGCTTTGCCAAACTTTTACTTTATTACCGGCTAATTGCACGGTAGCAACTGGCCAAGGTTGATAACCACGAATATTTCGCTCGATTTGTTCGGCGCTGTCTTGCCAATTAATCTCAGCTTCTTCTTTGGTTAACTTATGAGCGTAGGTGGCATCTTCATCGTTTTGAGGCTGTGGGTTGATGTTGCCAGCTGCAATATCTTCAACGGTTTTTACCAGTGCAATAGGACCAATTTCTTGAAGCTTTTCATACACAGAGCCACTCGTATCTTCACCTGTGATGGGACAGGTCTCGATGTGCAACATATCACCCGTATCTAAACCAACGTCCATTTGCATAATAGTCACGCCCGTTTCAGCGTCACCCGTTAATACCGAGCGTTGAATTGGCGCGGCACCACGCCATTTCGGTAAAATCGAACCGTGTACATTGATACAACCATGAGTCGGCATATCAAGCACGACTTTAGGTAGGATTAACCCGTAAGCAACAACAATCATTAAGTCAGCACCAAGAGCTTCAAGCTCTTGCTGAGCTTCTTCATTTTTTAGTGAAGCGGGCTGATAAACAGGAATATCGTGTTCGATCGCGACTGACTTAACCGCACTTGGTTGAAGCTTTTTGCCTCGACCTGCTGGTCTGTCTGGTTGCGTGTAACAGGCTATAACGTCAAAGTTTTTAGCAATCAAATGCTCTAAGTGTTTGGCTGCAAACTCTGGTGTACCTGCAAAGATAATTTTTAACGGTGTCGCTGACATGATATTCCTTGGTGTTGATGTGTATCTGTATTAATGAAATTACTGTTTAGCGGCTAATCGCGCTTCTTTGGCCAGTTTTTTCTTAATACGCTCACGTTTTAATGGTGATAAATAATCAACAAACAGCTTGCCGTCTAAGTGATCATTTTCGTGCTGGATACAAATCGCTAACAAACCTTCAGCTTCAAGCTCAAAGGTGTTCCCTTCTCTATCAAGTGCACGAACGGTGACTTTTTCGCCACGCTCAACTTTTGCGTAACAATGAGGGACAGATAAACACCCTTCTTCGTTGATCATTGACCCTTCTTTTTTAATGATTTCTGGGTTGATGAATACGTGAGGTTCGCGTTCTTCATCACCACAATCAGTAACAAATAAGCGTACGTGACGATCAACTTGAGTGGCCGCAAGCCCTACTCCGTTCTCGTCATACATGGTTTCAAACATGTCGTCTACGAGTTGTTTTATTTCGTCATTTACTTCTTCAATTGGCTTCGCAACAGTGCGAAGGCGTTCGTCTGGAAAACGAACTACGTCTAAAATTGCCATAATTCTTCTATGCCTTGCCATTTAACATGATTAGCTTGTAATTTTAACTGTTTAGATTCACTATTAACAGAACAACATGTTGCAAATAATAATAATAGGAAATAAGGGAATGCGTGCACTAATTAGCTTTATTACTTTTACGCTTGTAATTAGTTCACTATATGTAACTTCCGCATTTGCTGACACACTAACTATTCGCGAAGACGCGCCGAAAAGTTATGTCGTAAAAAAGGGAGATACGTTGTGGGATATTTCGAGTCTTTATTTAAACGATCCTTGGTTGTGGCCTAAGCTATGGAAATTCAATCCTCAGATCAAAAACCCACACCTCATCTACCCTGGCGATAACATTAAATTGGTTTATGATGCAGAAGGTAAACCTCAGTTGGTGTTAGGCAAACGCTCGTTAAAGCTTTCTCCACAGAAGCGTGTTAGCTACAAAAGAGATGAGCCTATTCCACTTCTCCCATTACACGTTGTCGAACCTTTTTTAAGTTATGAACAAGCTCTCGATGAAGAGTCTTTAGATGGACTTCCTTATGTATTGGGTACAGATCGCACGGTCAAAAGAGCAATTCCTGGAGACCTACTCTATATTAAAGGTGATTTGAAAGCCGAGCGTAAATTTGCAATTTATCGCAAAGGTAAACAATACATAGATCCGGAAACAGAAGAAAGTTTGGGTCACGAAGCAGTATTGGTAGCGGTGGCTGACTTGATCAGCTCTGGCGATCCAGATAATGGCGTACCAGGTAAGATCAGAATAGTAACGGCAAAACAAGAAGTACGTGCTGGTGATGTCGTTAAGCCAATACGTGAAGGTCAGGATTTACCCGCATTCTTTCGAATGAGACCGATTGAGAGTGATCTTGAAGGACTGATTATTGCAACGCCGTCTGATCTAGCTGGTGTTTCAAAATATGGCGTAGTGGTATTAAACAAAGGTAAGAGTGACGCTGTTGAGCCAGGTCATATCTTGCGTGTTAACCGTAAATCTCCGACGGTGGTTGACCAAGGCTTAGGTCCAAAATACCAAGAAGATGCGACGCGATACGAGAAGTTCGTTGGTAAGGTCAAAAACTTATTTAAGTCTGATGAAGACAAAGGCATTTATGAAATGCCTTATGAACGTGTTGGTCAAGTAATGGTTTTCCGTGTTTATGAGGAAGTTAGTTACGGCATCATCACAGACAACTCAACCCCAGTTTACGTAGGAGATCAAGTTAGTACTCCACAATCGTAGGTTAACCTATGGAGTGCTAGCTCATTGAATACAAATATTATAAGAGAACCAGACACTGAGTCTCCTTGGTTAGATGGTTCTCTTCTTTCTTCAGTTTCAACACCTAATACAACGCCCAAACCATCCCCAAATGAAGACGAAGCTCTAAAGTGGTTAACTCTGCTTCAGTGTCCTCAACTTGGCATTGCGACACTCTCTAAGCTTTCGACGTATTTACCCTCTTTATTAGACGTATATGACTTAAAGAGTCTGGGAGTATTAGATCAAAAAGACAAAAGCAGAGCTGGATCAACACTCGCACTTGAATCAGAAAATACGGCTCAAATAAAGCGACCTCTATTAAGCGAAAAGCAACAAAGTTTTCTTGCGAACTACAGGAATGTTGCTGCAGGTCAACTCGAATATTTACGAGAAAACAATATACATCTGATCTCAATAGAATCTGATGAATACCCTACTCACCTAAAACAAACGAGCCGACCGCCTATCATGCTATTTGGCAAAGGCAATATCGAATTACTCCAATCCGCTCAAATTGCATTTGTGGGCTCGAGAACCCCAACGGCTTATGGAAGCCAAGTGACTCGTCATTTAGTCGAGGAACTTGTGCATAATGGGTTTAGTATTACTTCAGGCTTAGCCTTGGGAATTGATGCGATTTCTCACCAAGCGACGGTAAATGCAGTTACTGCAGGGTTGGCAGGTACTTTTCACAATACGGGCACCATAGCGGTTATGGGGAGTGGCCATCAGCACCTTTATCCCAAACGCCATGCACGATTAGCACAGCAGATTGAAGAATCGAACGGCTTAATACTTAGTGAGTTTTTACCAAATGAAAAACCACAGCAATATAATTTTCCAAGGCGAAATCGAGTTATCGCTGGGCTTTCATTGGGTACGGTTGTGGTAGAGGCTGCAACGAGAAGTGGCAGTTTAATTACAGCGCAACATGCCATCGAAGAGGGGCGAGACGTGTTTGCCGTTCCGGGTAATATCTTTAATGCAGTTTCGGCGGGGTGTCATGAGTTAATTCAACAAGGTGCTAAACTGATTACCTGTGCTGCCGATATCTTAGAAGACTACTCCGAGGTGATCAAAAACCCACCTCAAGTCGTAAAAAAAGTGTTGGCAGAGTCGAATTTGTTAGCTAATGTTGATTATGACACTACGCCTGTTGATGTCATATCACAGCGGTCTAATTTGCCAATGGAAAAGGTTTTAATTGAGCTGTTAGATTTGGAAATTCAGGGTCTAGTAGCCGCAGTACCTGGTGGCTATTGTAGAGTCGCAACCAACTCTAATAATAAATAAACAAAGGGGCCTGTTATGTTTGATATCCTTTTGTACCTGTTCGAAAACATCGTCAATGATAACGCCGAGCTTTGGGTTGATGAAGGTGAGTTAACCAAAGAACTCAAAAAAGCGGGTTTTCATGAAGACGATATTTACAAAGCGTTGATGTGGTTGGAAGACCTAGCAGATCTGCAATCTAATGACATCGCTCCTTTCATTATTGGTCAAACAGACCTTACCACTCGTGTGTATACACAGCACGAAATGATGAAGCTAGACACTGAGTGCCGAGGCTTCTTGTTGTTCTTAGAGCAGATTAATCTTTTAGATGTTGCTACTAGAGAAATGGTCATAGACCGCGTTATGGAATTAGAAGAGACAGGGATAGGTTTAGAAGACCTTAAATGGGTCGTGCTTATGGTGCTATTTAATGTGCCAGGAAAAGAAGCTGCCTTTGAGCAAATGGAAAATTTAGTCTTTGATGAACCATCTGGCTTCATCCATTGATCTTGCAAAAAGTATTCAATCCTTAGATTTTGATAAGACACCAAATAAGTATTGCGTATCTGTATGGAGTGGCTAAGATCCACTCCAACTTCTTTATATCCCAAATTCTAGGAACAAATGACTTCCGACGAGCCGCTAGCCAATACAGACCAAAAACCTGACTGCCCCAAGTGCGGCTCAGAGTTACAAATCAAGTCCAGTAAAACAGGCCCGTTTTGGGGGTGTTCGACCTATCCTTCTTGCGATTATATCAAGCCACTAAAAGCAAAAGCCGAAGTTGCGGTCATGAAAATACTTGACGATGTTTGCTGTCCAGAGTGTGAAGGTGATCTGGCAGTTAAATCAGGGAAATTTGGTATGTTTATTGGCTGCATGAATTACCCCGAGTGTCATTTTATTGTTAAAGAAACAGATGATGAGGATTATGAGCCTGTTCAATGTCCGGTTTGTAAAAAAGGAGAGTTGCATCAGAAGTCGGGTAAAAAAGGTAAGACATTCTATGCTTGCGACCAATACCCTAAGTGTGACTACTTAATTAATGAGCGACCTGTTGCCAAGCCTTGCCCTTCCTGTCACTTCGAATTTTTAATAGAATCTGGCGATAAGTTGAAATGTGGAAATTCGGAGTGCGATTACTCTGAAGTCTGTGATTAAAAGCTAGACTTTTTATCTGAGCATACATAGCAATATTGAAATATAGATTGAATGAGAAAACAATGACAAACCAAACCCTTGACCAGTCTAATGCCGCAAATCTTGATTTACATCAACCTCCAAAAAATGAAATAGAGGCATTATCACGTGGTGAACTTGTTGTATACCCAACAGAAGCTGTTTGGGGAATAGGATGTGATCCTGACAACGAAGAAGCAGTACTTAAGCTATTAGAGGCCAAACAGCGACCTGTGGAAAAAGGACTGATTTTGGTGGCTCAAAATGTTTCTCAGTGCACCGACTATTTTGACTATGAGGCGGTGCCAATTGAAAAAAGAGCTGAAATCTTTTCTTCATGGCCAGGCCCTGTAACATGGTTGTTACCAGCTAAATCCACTGCTCCTAAGTGGGTAACAGGAGGAAGCGACTTTATTGCGATTCGAGTTAGTGATCACCCTACAATCCAAAGAATGTGTAAGGCATTTAATAAACCTATCGTTTCTACAAGTGCCAACATTACAGGTACGCCGGTATGTGAGAAGCTCGAAGAAGCAAAAGAGGTATTTGGAGACAAGGTCGCGTTTTACGTTGATGAAGCGTTAGGTGGGAATACTAAACCTTCCGTTATTAAACATTCTATTACTGGTGAAATATTTAGGAGCTAATGTTGCAAGAACATAAGATGTTAGAACAAGCCAAAGCATTTTTCATGGCATTACAAGACAACATTTGTGATGCGTTAACCCAGCTGGATGGCAAGGCTTTTGAGCAAGAAGAATGGGATCGTGCCGAGGGTGGTGGCGGTCGCAGTCGAGTTTTAAAGGAAGGTCATATATTCGAACAAGCTGGCGTTAACTTTTCCCATGTTTATGGTGAAAACATGCCTGCATCTGCAACGGCTCACCGTCCAGAATTACAAGGTCGCAGCTTTAATGCTTGTGGTGTTTCATTAGTGATCCACCCAAAAAATCCACATATACCAACGACACACGCCAATGTCCGCTTTTTCATCGCTGAAAAAGAAGGGGCCGAACCTGTGTGGTGGTTTGGTGGTGGTTTTGATTTAACACCTTATTATCCTCAAGAAGAAGATGTTGTAAGCTGGCATCAGACAGCTTTTGATTTGTGTAAGCCATTTGGTGAAGACGTTTATCCAAAATATAAAGATTGGTGCGATGACTACTTCTTTATTAAACACAGAAATGAAACGCGTGGTGTTGGTGGCTTATTCTTTGATGATTTGAATCAGTGGGGCTTTGAGCGTTCTTTTGAATTTACTAAGGCTGTAGGCAGTGGCTTTATTGAAGCGTACCGACCTATTGTTGAGCGACGCAAAAATGATACATATAGTGAGGCACAAAGAGAATTCCAGTTATATCGACGTGGGCGATATGTCGAATTCAACTTGGTATATGACAGAGGCACCTTATTTGGACTACAAACCGGTGGCCGAACTGAGTCTATTTTGATGTCGATGCCACCGTTAGTGCGCTGGGAGTACCAGTATCAACCAGAACCTGGAACTTTAGAAGCTAAATTATACGAGCGATATCTAAAGCCACAGGACTATTTAGGTTTAAACAAGTAATTAAGGCTGATTAATCATGTGTTGTGCGAGTTGATCAAATTTGACTCGCAAATCCGCTTTTAACACAGGATCATCACTTAGTACTTTATCCAGCGCCTGTTCCATACAAAACATCCATTGTTCATACATTTTATTGTCAATTGAAAACGGCATGTGGCGCATTCGAAGCCGAGGGTGACCATATTTTTCCATGAAAAGGTTTGGTCCGCCTAACCAACCGCTCAAAAATTCATAAAACTTTTGCCTAATAGCCGTTAATGGTTGTGGGTGAATATCCAGAAGCTCTTTAGCTTTTGAGTTTTGTTCCATTACGTCGTAAAAGGTATTAGCTAGTTGCAGTACCTTTTCTTCCCCCATCCTTTCATATGGCGTAGTCGTCGGACTCAAATGGGATTGGTATTTGGCTTTTGTATTTTCAGTGGTACGCTTGCCTAGCACCCTTTCTTTAATTTGCTTTAACATGTAATGGCTCAATTCGTATGAAACAGTTTTATGTCATTGGAAACCCAATAGCACACTCTAAGTCCCCTATTATACACAAACAATTTGCAGAACAGTTTGGGATCAAAATTGAATATGACCTCAAACATTGTGAATTAGATGCGTTCGAGTCGGATTTAGATGAATTAGTAGCTGCTAAAACTAGTGGAGCTAATGTGACATTACCTTTTAAAGAGCGTGCTTTTGAGTATTGTGATGAAGTCAGTTCAAGAGCGATGTTATCTAAAGCGGTGAATACACTTATTTTTAAAGATGGTAAAACGTTTGGTGATAATACTGATGGTGAAGGCCTAGTGCAGGATTTGTTGTACCATAATGTTCAAATCGAAAATAAAAGAGTGTTAGTGATTGGAGCTGGCGGCGCAACTCGAGGTTGTATTCCTTCTTTATTAGCACAAAGCCCCAAGTCATTAGTAATTACCAATAGAACCATTCACAAAGCAAATCAAATAGTAGAAGAAGTAAAAGAACACGCTCCTACTTCAGTAATAAGTGCAATTCCTGGGTTGGAGCTTGAAGCACATTTCGACATTATTATTAATGCAACGTCTAGTTCGTTAAATGGTGTACTGCCGGGAATACCGGAGCAATTACTCATCAATGCCGATTGCGTTTATGACATGTTTTACAGCAAAGAAGACACCCTATTCCTAAAACATGCAAAACATTGTTATGAAAATGTCAAAGCTATAGATGGATTGGGTATGTTAATAGAACAAGCTGCAGAGGCTTTTAAGATCACCCATGAAGTGCGTCCCGATACGACAATATTAAGGCAGGAATTGAGAGCGATGTTGTAACACCGCTTTCTATATAAAGAACAAAGCTGACCTAACCGTGTTCTTCCAAGTATTCGTCTTTTAGTTTGACGTAATTATGAGCGGACACGGTTAAAAACTTTCTCTCCGCATCTTTAAGTGGCCTTGCTTCTTTTGCAGGGTTACCTACATATAGATAGCCAGAGCGTAATACCTTATTTGGTGGAACAACTGAACCGGCACCAATAATGACATCATCTTCTACTACGACACCATCCATTACGACAGCTGCCATGCCAACTAATATACGGTCACCTAACTGACAGCCATGTAACATCGCTTTGTGGCCAACGGTAACATCTTCGCCTATTATTAATGGGAACCCGTTGGGGTTCGATTCTGATTTACGAGTGACGTGAAGAATACTACCGTCTTGTATATTGGTACGTGCGCCAATGGATATTTTATTAACATCACCACGCGCAGCAACTAAAGGCCAAATGCTTACATCATCAGCCAAATGAATGTCGCCATAAAGAACGGCACTCTCTTCCACATAAACGCCTTTACCCAGTGTCGGCTTTACACCTTTATAAGACTTTAGATTTTTCATAGTTTCTCCAAATATCGATCTCTAGGCCTCAAATATCACACTTTTTATACAAACAAGCCAATACTTATGCGGTTTGTAGCATTTATAACCAAACAATAAACTTTTTGATAAAAGTGCTTGCGAATAAAAATAACCTCCCTATAATGCGTCCTCGTTGTCAGGGAGACATCAAACAGCAAAAAGCAATGCTTTGAGTAGTTTGGTTGAGATTCTAAACGATTTCAAATCTTCAAAAAAGATTAAGAAAAACGTTGACAACAACAAGTCGCAGTGTAGAATGCGC
>NZ_CEYNSH010000003.1:0-2289 GCF_982872775.1 Psychrosphaera sp.
CGCCAGTGAACTTAAACGACAACCAAAAAGACTTGTTACGTCAGTTTGAAGAAAGTATGTCTGGCAAAACTTCAAAATACCGCCCAAAAGAGCAAGGTTTTTTTGACGGTGTTAAGAAGTTCTTTGACGACTTAACGGGCTAAGTAAAAGATCGTTAAATCAAAGTAATTTTGATTCAGGAAAAGGTCAGCCAAGTGCTGGCCTTTTTATTGTGGTCGGAAATCTATGTTCGAGCGCATCTCTTTTTCAATTATCAGTTTGTGTTTATCTCAATTATAATTGAAATCTCAAAGGTAGAATTACATCGCTAGTACTTAGTAATAGTGTTGCGTTTAGTAGTCGTTGCTGCCTCGTAATTGGGAGTATCTTTATTTTATGTTATTAAATGTTTTTTACCTTATGAACGGTTTTCTTAAATCTAAGTCAAAGCAGGTTAAATCTCTGTTATTAAATAGTTTAGTTTTATTCTCTGGCTTGTTAACAAGTTACTCAGCGATGAGTGCGGAAGTGTCGATTTCATATAATGACAAATACGTTTCGGAAGGTCGTGATAATTTAGATCAAGGAGGCGCTTGGTGGCTTGGTGCATCAGAATCTATGGGAACAGGGCTTTCTTTGTCGGCTCTATACGGCGTCGCAAGCGACTCCTCGGTTGATTACGACGAACTAAATCTTACACTTAACAAAGACTGGCAACTTGGAGACACGACACTGTATTCCTACTACAACCGTTTGGAATATTTTGAGTTAAACGACCATGACAACGAATTCGGTATTGGCGCTAATAAATCGCTGTGGAATGGTATCAATTCGAATGTTGAACTTGTCTACAATACAGCAACGGACGGACGATTCTTAGTATTTAATGCCAATAAAAGTATTTACGCTGATGATACTCACCAAGTGACGCCACACGTTCAAGTGGGTTTTGATGATGGCTACGCAAGCACAAACCACAGAGGTTATAATCACACCTCTGTTGGCCTTACATACGCTTTTAAAGTTAATTCTCAGTGGAGGCTACAGTTGTTTACCGAACATAATTTTGTTGGTAGTCAAATTGAGTCTGAAGGCCGAGATGATATTACTTGGATTGCACTTTCTGTGGTTGCTCAGCTTTAATTGGCAATTTAAACCGATTCGAATCTGGCACTTGTGTCGTTTAACTTTTACGATTTAAAGTCAGATTCATTATTTAAACTTTAAACTTTAAACTTTAAACTTTAAAATTTAAACGATCCATATATCAAACATTTCTTGGCGCTAACTCATAGCGCCTTTTTCATACTCAAGTATTTACTAAATTTTCATTCACGCTTTTTTATAACACATTGTTACGAATCAATTTTTCATATTTTTCCGTTCGATTTTGGTAAAGTTTATTTAAATTTATGTAAAGTGTGTTTGACTTTGTCTTTTTTTTGAACTAATTTAACCAGAGTAAAGTTTATTTTACTTTTAGACAAAGGAGTTATACCAATGAAAGACTCAACCTTATGTAGTGAATTAAACCAGGCTAGTCAAAAAAATGTGAAGTCACTGATGGTCTGGACGGGCGCTTGGTTAGCGTCACTCGCTTTATTTACCTTTGGACCTATGTTCATTTGGGATTACAACAAAGTCCTAACCACATTGGCTCTGGTCGCTAATATTGCCGTAGGTGTCAAAATGATCTGGGTAAATAAAGTCTACTTAGAAGGAATGGATGAGCTTCAGCAGCGTATTATGCTTGAAGCAATGGCAATTTCTTTAGGTAGTACCATGATTGCTGGTGCGGCGTATGGAGTTTGTCATGCAGTACAATTAATCGAGCATCAACCAAATGCCTCAACCTTGCTGTTTGTTATGGGTATCAGTTATGGCATCGGAACTGTACTTAGCAGAAGGAAGTACCTATGAAAAATCGTCTCAAGGTATTAAGAGCCGAGCGAGACATGACGCAAGCGGACCTAGCGTTAGCACTAGATGTTTCGCGCCAAACGGCGAACTCAATAGAAAAAGGTAAGTTTGATCCTAGTTTACCGCTAGCTTTCAAAATTGCACGATTGTTTGATTGCTCTATCGAGGATGTATTCACTGACGAAGAAGCTGAAGTAGAAGCAGCGGTACAAGTAAAAGCAGAAGCGTAATTAGTGAATGGAAGTATTGTGTCTTAGTCGTTTTCGTTACGCTTGAAATCAAAAGCGATCTAAGGCGCATTTTGTTGGCTAATAAAAGTTAACCGCGATAGGTGCGGATGTTAGCAAGCAGAAGAAAATAAAAAACCAGTTCGGATGAACTGGTTTTTTT
>NZ_CEYNSH010000003.1:2389-35422 GCF_982872775.1 Psychrosphaera sp.
GACTTACTCGTCTCTTTTGACTTACTCGTCTAGGAAAGTCTTAAGTGGTTCTGAGCGAGAAGGGTGGCGAAGCTTGCGTAATGCTTTTGCTTCAATCTGACGAATACGTTCACGTGTAACATCAAACTGCTTACCAACCTCTTCCAACGTGTGGTCGGTATTCATATCGATACCAAAACGCATACGTAGAACTTTCGCTTCACGAGCAGTAAGACCAGCAAGAACGTCACGAGTGGCGTTTTGTAGGCCTTCAGACGTTGTTGTATCAACTGGCGAAGAAATCGTAGTATCTTCAATAAAATCACCTAAGTGCGAATCTTCGTCGTCACCAATTGGTGTCTCCATTGAGATTGGCTCTTTAGCGATTTTAAGAACTTTACGAATCTTATCTTCTGGCATCACCATACGTTCTGCAAGTTCTTCAGGAGATGGCTCACGACCCATTTCTTGAAGCATTTGACGAGAGATACGGTTTAGCTTGTTGATAGTTTCGATCATGTGTACTGGAATACGAATCGTACGAGCTTGGTCCGCAATTGAACGCGTAATCGCCTGACGAATCCACCATGTTGCATACGTCGAGAACTTATAACCACGACGATATTCAAACTTATCAACCGCCTTCATCAGACCAATATTACCTTCTTGGATAAGGTCAAGGAATTGAAGGCCACGGTTGGTGTACTTCTTAGCAATCGAGATTACTAGACGTAAGTTCGCTTCAACCATCTCTTTCTTCGCACGGCGAGCTTTTGCTTCACCGATTGACATACGACGGTTGATGTCTTTGATAGCTTCAATACTTAAACGAGTCTCTTCTTCGATCTCTTTTAACTTTTGAATGCTGCGACGTACTTCTACGTCAACGTCATTTAAGCGACGTGCAACTGGGTCATCACCTTTCTGTAAAAGTTCTAACCAAGATGTTTTTGTTTCGTTACCAGGGAAGATCTTAATAAAGTCTTTCTTAGGTAGTTTTGCGTAACCACAAACGTGCTTCATTACAAGACGTTCTTGAACACGAACACGGTCCATCATGTCACGCATGTTTTTAACTAGGCGGTCGAACTGTTTAGGGATTAGTTTAAACAGACGGAAGTGTTCGCCTAGTGCTTTAATCTTTTCTTGAGTATCAGGGTGTGCACGACCTAATTCGTTGATAGAAACGGTTGACTCGTCGTACAAACGACGTAACTCGTCAAAATGCTCGCGCGCTTCTTCCGGATCTGGACCTGTATCAACCTCGTCCTCATCTTCGTCATCGTCATTATCGCCGTCTTCGTCGGCAAGTTGTTCTTCGTTTAGTTCTGAACCGACGTGCGTCGCGGCAGGAGCAACGTCTTCTTCATTTGGATCAAGGAAACCATTGATGATGTCACTAAGGCGGATTTCTTCCGCTTCGTATTGGTCCCACTGGTCTAGAAGGTAGCTGATTGCTTGTGGGTATTCAGCAACTGAAGACTGTACCGTGTAAATACCTTCTTCAATACGTTTGGCAATTTCAATTTCGCCTTCACGTGTCAATAGCTCAACAGTACCCATTTCTCGCATATACATACGGACAGGGTCAGTTGTACGACCGATTTCCTTTTCAACGGTTGCTAGAGCTTGAGCAGCGGCCTCAACCACTTCGTCATCGCTAGTTTGCTCTTGCATAAGCAATTCATCGGCATCAGGTGGTGTTTCACAAACCTTAATACCCATGTCATTGATCATCTGGATGATATCTTCGACCTGATCGGCATCGATCATATCCTGTGGAAGGTGATCATTGACTTCGGCAAAGGTTAAGTAACCTTGCTCACGACCTTTAATTATAAGAAGTTTTAATTGAGACTGAGGAGTTTGCTCCATACAGATTATCTTCCACCTACTAGTTGAACATCAAATACTTGGAATTGAGATCCCCATGTTTGAAACGTGTGTGCCAAGTCATGGAAAAATCGAACTGCATATTATAACACCAGATGAGCTAAATGGCTATGAAATAGTTAATCAGCAATAAAATAAACTGGCCGCAATGTGCAGCACAATAGCATCGCTCATCTGTCTCTTAAGTGTAGTTGGTATTTGGCGAATATTGACAAATTTACTGGCTTTTTAAAGCACTAATTAGGGCGACGTATTCGGCTTTTTCTTGTGCATTCAAAACGGACGTTTTGTCCTTAATTAACAAGGCTTCGAGCCGTTTTTCAAGATAGCTGTCTTGTAATGACTGAAAAGTCTGTTGGAATTCGGCCAATAAGTTGTCTTCTTTGATTTGATGATCCCAAGCTATCAATTGTGCTAAGTATGGGTACTCGCGTGTTTCTCTGAAGCGTTCTAGTAATACTGGAGAAGAGATCTCTGGTTGTTCCAAAATGGTTTTTTGTAAACGGATAAATAAACCAAAACCAGGTAGTTCGGCATTGGCTAATGCTGGAATGTACTCGATTTGGCTGGCCAGAGTTGGGTGCTGTAACATTAAACCAATGGCACGGCGCATCGGCGTAATCTGGAAGTCGGTTTGTTGCTTTTTGACTTCTGCTACTGGCGAGCGCGATTCGATATTGAGTTGCTCGACCTGTTTACCTATTAAACGTGCTAGTTTGGCGGTTAATGCTTCTTTGTAGTAGTCGCTAGGTACAAGAGCAATTAAAGGCTTGGCTTGAGCTAATAAGGCTGATTTACCGGCGTCGCTCGTCAAGTCTAGCTGACTAACAAAGTGTTCGAAGAAATATTCAATGAGTGGCGTTGCATCTAACAATCGTGTCTCAAATGCTTCTTTTCCTTCCTTTTGCACCATCGTATCAGGGTCTTCACCATCAGGTAAAAAACTAAAACGCAAATCAACGCCGTCTTTTAATTGAGGTAAGGCGTTTTCTAGTGCACGCCAAGCAGCATCACGACCGGCTCGGTCACCATCGTAACAACAAATGACTTTGCGAGTGGAGCGAAACAGCATTTGCATATGTTCTTGAGTCGTCGCAGTACCAAGCGCAGCGACCGCATAACTGATGCCTTGTTGGGCTAACGAAACGACGTCCATATAACCTTCAACGACAATAACTTGCTCTAAGTTTTTGTTGGCTTGTTTGGCTTGATAAAAACCATATAGTTCACGGCCTTTATGGAAAACCCGAGTCTCAGGTGAGTTAAGGTATTTTGGTGTCCCATCGTCCATTACTCGACCACCAAACCCAACGACCCGACCTCGTTTATCCCTGATTGGGAACATAATTCGGTTTCTAAAGAAGTCGTAAGTGCGACCTTTATCATTACTAGTAAGGACTTTTAAATCCAGTAATTGAGTCGTTGTTTCTTTGTGGTTTTGACCAATGGTTTTGAGGGCAGCATCCCAAGAGTCAGGCGCAAAACCAATACTATAACGCTGTGCAATATCACCAGATAAGCCACGTGACTTGAGGTAGTCAATGGCTTCTTTGCTACCGTTGGCGTGTTTGAGTTGATGCTGAAAAAACTTAGTAGTGGTTTCTAACAGTTCGTAATCAGAAAGTTTTTGTTCACGGGTAACTGATTGATACTTTTCGGTTCGACCATTTGTTTGCTCACGAGGCACATCCATCGAATGCAAACGAGCCAACTCTTCAATTGCTTCAACAAATTCGAGTTGTTCGTATTCCATCAAAAATGAAATGCTGTTGCCGTGGGCACCACAACCAAAACAATGGTAAAACTGTTTGTCAGGTGAGACAGAAAAAGAAGGGGACTTCTCGTTGTGAAACGGACAGCAAGCTTGGTAGTTTTTACCTGCTTTTTTCAAAGGAACCCTTTGGTCTATTAATTCTACGATATCCGTGCGTGCGACAACATCGTCGATAAAACCTTTAGGAATGCGTCCGGCCAAAACAGTCTCACAATGATCAATAAAAGGGATAAGAATTATTACAGAATTCTGTTTTTAATAAAACAAAAGACTCAGTAAAAACAGAACAGAATTACAGGCATAAAAAAACCACAAACAAAGTTTGTGGTTCTCTATTAGCGCTAATGAAGAGTTACTTGTTTAAGGCGGCTCTTACTTGTCCACTGACTTTTCCCATGTCAGCTCGGCCAGTGAGTTTAGGTTTTAGTTCAGCCATCACTTTGCCCATATCCTGCATTCCGGCAGCGCCAGATGATTCAATAGCATTCGCGATAAGTGCGGCAACGTCTTCATCACTCAAAGGTTGAGGTAAGAAGTCTTCTAATATCTTTATTTCACTCGCTTCTTTAGCGGCTAATTCTGGACGGTCAGCTTGTTCAAATTGTGATTGGGAATCACGACGCTGTTTAACCATTTTGGTTAAAACTGCGATGATCTGCTCATCGTCCAGTTGTATCTTTTCGTCAATCTCTCGTTGCTTAATTGCGGCCATAACCATGCGAATTGTACCAAGGCGTTCTTTCTCCTTGTTACGCATTGCATCTTTTTGGGCATCCTTAAGCTGTGTAATAAGGCTCATTAACTTTCCTTAGATCGAGAGACCAAACCAATATTAGTAAAGTTTGATGCGACGAGCGTTTTCGCGAGACACCTTTTTAAGGTGACGCTTAACTGCAGCAGCTTTCTTACGCTTACGTGCCCAAGTTGGCTTTTCGAAGTGCTCACGACGACGTACTTCAGAAAGGATACCTGCTTTTTCACATGAACGCTTAAAACGACGAAGTGCTACGTCAAACGGTTCGTTCTCTTTTACTTTAATTACTGGCATTTAAAAATTCACCTCAGTATTTGGATATAATGGTTAAGCTTTAACCAAGACTAATAAAAATGGTGCGGTATTCTAGAGCCAAAATACCCTCGATGTAAAGTCTTTATTTAAAATCTAACCGATTATTTACCAATCGGTGCGCAAAGGATTTACTGGTGGATTTGTTCGAGGTTGGTTAGAATGCGCGCTTTGCGCAATAGTTCATTCATTCAAGCGATAGAGGTTAATCAAATGTTGGTATTGGCAATCGAATCTTCATGCGATGAAACCGGTGTGGCCCTATACGACACCGAAGCCGGTCTATTAGGCCATGAGGTTTTTAGTCAGATCAAAATTCATGCGGATTACGGTGGCGTTGTACCAGAATTAGCATCTAGAGACCATGTTAGAAAAACCATTCCTCTTATTCGAGAGTTGATGGCTAAGTACAATGTTGAATCAACAGATATCTCAGCCATTGCTTATACTGCCGGGCCTGGTTTAGTCGGTGCGTTAATGGTTGGTGCGTGTATTGCCAAATCGTTAGCATTTGCGTGGGGAATAAAGGCGATTGAGGTTCACCACATGGAAGGTCACCTTTTAGCGCCAATGCTTGAAGAAGAGCAGCCAGAGTTTCCATTTGTTGCTTTATTAGTATCCGGTGGTCACACCCAGCTTGTCGAAGTACAAGGTATTGGTGAGTATCAAATTTTGGGTGAATCGATTGATGATGCGGCAGGCGAAGCATTTGATAAAACGGCCAAGCTACTTGGTTTAGATTATCCTGGTGGTCCAATGTTGGCGAAACTCGCAACAAAAGGCGAACCAGGCAAGTTTGTTTTTCCACGCCCTATGACCGACAGACCGGGTTTGGACTTTAGCTTTAGTGGACTTAAAACAGCTGCAGCTAATGCGATCAGAAAAGAGGGCATTCATTTGGCCGGTGGTCAATCTAGTCAAGAAAACGCACCTGAAAATGCAGAACAAATCAAAGCTGATATCGCCCACGCATTTCAACAAGCCGTGGTCGACACAATTGTTATCAAATGTCGTCGAGCGATAACTCAAACAAACATTAAAACGTTAGTGATCGCAGGCGGTGTGAGTGCCAACACAGAATTGAGAGAAAAGCTCGAAGTCTTGATGAAAAAACAAGGCGGGCAAGTATTTTATCCACGCCCAGAGTTTTGTACTGATAATGGTGCAATGATAGCCGTAGCCGGTGCACAACGTATTCATCAGGGGACGACGGAACTAAAAGTGAAAGCCAAACCAAGATGGTCCATCGAAGAATTGCCAGCCCTTTAATCTGATAGGCTTTATACGCAAAGCAATAAGCACATCAAAAAGCCCAAGTTTTAAAGACGTTGTTTAGATTTGGGCTCTTCACCCTGCACCAAGCGCACAATGTTTGGAATATGACGCAACACAATTAACACGGCCAACATGGTAACGGGTACTACATATTTTGGGGCAATAAAGTAGGTCGCTAGTGGCGAGATACCGACAGCAACAATTGCTGCAAGTGAGGAATAACCAGTCAGCTTTAAGGTGACTAACCAAGCAATAAGTAAAACGGCACCGAGCGAAATACCCACTGGTAGCAAACAGCCAAAAGCAGTCGCGACTGCTTTTCCGCCTTTAAATCGAAAATAGATTGGAAACATATGCCCAAAGCAGCACGCAATGGCAATCATACCAATTTGACTGGGTTCGTGCCCTAAGTAATAACTGCCCCAGGTGGGGATAATACCTTTGATGACATCGAGCGCTAAGACACTAATTGCCGTTTGCTTTCCAGCAATACGATACATATTTGTGGCTCCAGGGTTGTGAGAGCCTTGAGTTCGAGGGTCGGGTAAGTGTTTGGTTTTGCTGACCAAAATGGCAAAGTTGATTGAGCCGATTAAGTAAGCGGCTAATATTGTCAACAAAAAGTCAAACGACATCAGTTCCTCAACAGATGAATATAAGCTAGAATTCGCGCTCGATTTATTTTCGAACAATTTGCATGGTATCTGACAGTGACACTGGTTTCAAACATCATGGCAGTACAAATTTAAAAAAACTCAGGATTTGACATGACCCAAGACATCGTATTTATAGAAGCGCTTAAAGTAGACACTGTAATTGGGGTCTATGAATGGGAAAAAAGCATTCAACAAACCTTACAGTTTGATGTTGAAATGCGCACTGACATTCGCGCAGCGGCTGCCATAGATGATCTTTCAAAAACGGTCGATTATTCTGTTGTGTCTGAAGACATTGTCGCGCTAGCCAAAGAAAATCAAGCCGAATTAATCGAAACCGTAGCAGAGAAAGTTGCGGAGAGAATTCTGACCACTTATGCCGTATCTAGTGTCAAAATCAGTTTGAGAAAGCTAGGTGCTGTTGCTAGCACTAAAAGTGTGGGCGTTATTATTGAACGGGACAAACAAGAATTCGTTTAGAGCTATGCTGCGACGTCGGCTCTAATCTCATTATTTAAATTAAAAACACAAACTTATTTAAATCAAAAACACAAACTCGTTTTACAAGGACAGCTGTACCCATGGGACTTATTGAAATTATCGTTTTGGCTTTACTTCAAGGACTGACAGAGTTCTTACCAATTTCAAGCTCGGCACACTTAATCTTACCCTCACAGATGTTCGGCTGGGCGGACCAAGGCCTTGCTTTTGATGTAGCGGTTCACGCTGGAAGCCTGTTAGCCGTGGTTCTTTATTTTAGACACGAGGTCATGCAAATGACGGTGAGTTGGTTCAAGTCACTTGGTGGGAAAAAGGATAAAGATAGCCATTTGGCGTGGTTAATCATCTTGGGCGTTATTCCAGCTGCTGTGATTGGCTTTGTATTGGATGACTTTATCGAAGCGAACTTGCGTAGTGCGAGTGTTATAGCAGCGACGACGATTGGCTTTGGCTTATTGTTATGGTGGGCTGACCGCAACGCAAAAGAGACGATTAACGAATACCAAATCACCTTTAAAAAAGTCATTATTATTGGTTTGGCGCAGGTGTTGGCATTGATTCCAGGCACTTCACGCAGTGGTATTACTATCACAGCAGGCTTAATGGTAGGACTGACCGCAAAAGCGGCGGCTCGTTTTTCATTTTTATTGTCGATTCCTCTTATCTTGGGGATCAGTGTTTATCAAGCCATCAAACTATCCCAACAAACGGTCCCAGTTGATTGGACGGCTATTGGGCTGGGCACCGCACTGTCGTTTGTTAGTGCTTATGCCTGTATTCACTTTTTCTTGATCTTGGTCGAGCGCGTTGGCATGTTGCCATTTGTTATTTATCGACTCGCACTAGGCGCAATTCTGATTGCTTTCTTTATTTAGACTTGAGTAACCAAATGTAACCGCGTGTTATCAAGTGTCAAATTTGGTTACTTGCTATTGTTTTTACAACAAAAAATTTTAAAGTGGCGTCACTGATTAGAAACCAGTGACTCTATTTTTAAATTAATTAGCAAGGAACTGTTATGAAAAAGTCTACTTTAATTGTCACACTTTTAGCCGCGCTTTACGGCACAACTACCTCAACTCAAGCGCAAGCAAACGACATTAACTGGAACTACCTGTCAGCAGGCTACAAGTCAATGTCTATTGATGACGATGAAAGTTTTGATACTGACCTATCTGGTTTTGAGTTTGAAGGCTCTCTAACATTAACCAACAATGTGTTCGTAATGGCTGAACTAGAGTCATTAAGTGATGAAATTACGTTTATGAATACGGACATTGACGTTGATATGACCCAAACGCGACTTGGCTTAGGTTATGCTCATGCATTTTCGGCACAGTCGAGTGTGTTTGGCGCAGTCGGTTACGCAAACATAGATACGGAAGCTAAAGCAGGCTCGTTTAAGGAAGGTGAGGATTTTGGCGGGTACTTTATTCGCGGTGGCCTTCGCTCAAAACTGACAAATGAGGTCGAACTATTTGGTTATGCGACTTATTCTAACTACGACATTGATGAAGAGATCAATGACGGTGATGACGATGAAACCACCATCACAGTCGGAGGTCGTTATTATGTTCAGCCAAATCTAACACTCAATGCCTCATATCAAATTGTTGATGATGGCGGCGCATTTGTATTAGGCGCTAGCTACCAATTTTAATTATTAGTTTTAAAAGTCGCGATTTGGTCTTGAACAGCCTGAATCCTATTTTTAGTCAGCTGGGCTCGGATCTCCGGGCCCTTTATTCCTTGCGCAACGATATCTTTAGTATTTTCTTTAGCAGCCGCAAGATAAAGGGATTTTAGGTATTCGGCTTGAGGGTACTCGGCGTTTTCAAAGCTAGTTCGACCTCTCATATCCGCCAAACAGCATGTTAAAAAGTCAAAAAAGCGCTCTTCTTTGCGCCACGCATCCAACTTATCAAACAACTTAACGACGGTATCTGCTCTTAACTCAAACGCTCGGTGAACGTGTGTATGGTATTCACTGTCCAAAAGCGCCAAGTCTCTACAATCGTTAGGTACTCTCAACCTTTTACATAATGATTTGATAGGTTTTAATCCTAGCTTTTCATGGCCGTGATGATGCGGATAATTGTCGGCAGGTGTCAGCCCTTTACCCAAGTCATGACATAAGCTAGCAAATCGAACGGTTAATTTATCGGATAACTGCTGCGCTTGTTTTAAGACCATCATAGTGTGAATGCCACTGTCGATTTCTGGGTGCCATTTAGCTGGATTAGGCACGCCCCAAAGGCAATCAATTTCTGGCATGATGACCTTGAGTGCGCCGCACTCACGCAGTACTTCGAAATATATTTGAGGGTCTTGCTCCATTAACGCAGATTGAGTCTCTTGCCATACACGCTCGGCAATGAGTGCATCAAGTTCCCCGTTTGTTACAATTTGAGTCATCAACTCAAGTGTTTCAGGAGCGATACTAAAGCCTAAGTGGTGATAGCGAGCTGCAAATCTTGCGACGCGCAAAACCCTTAACGGATCCTCTACAAACGCATCTGATACGTGCCTAAGGACTTTGTTTTTTAGGTCTTCTTGACCACCAAATGGGTCGACAATATTGCCTTCGCTATCTTCAGCCATGGCATTAATGGTCAAATCGCGACGAATCAAATCCTGTTCAACCGTAATACTTGGGTTAAAGTCACATGTGAAACCGGTATAACCACTACCTTGTTTTTTTTCTGTTCGAGCTAAGGCATATTCTTGCTGCGTTTTGGGATGCAAAAATACTGGAAAGGACTTACCTACTTGCTGATAGCCAGCCTCAAGCATTTGCTCTATCGTCGCGCCGGTGACAAGATAGTCTTTGTCTTTTACTGGGTAGCCGAGCAAATTGTCTCGGACAGCACCACCCACCAAATAAATTTGCATAGATTGTTGTTCCTGTTGTTTCACCTTCAACTTTATGTCGGTATATTAACGCTAATCATGTGAACAAACGAACAAAAAAGAAATGTCGAATGTACTTAGAGTATTTTCAGCTCAAAGCTGAACCGTTTAATATAGCACCAAACCCAAACCTGATGTACCCAAGCCAACGACATCAAGAGGCAATAGCGTACTTGCGTTATGGGCTGCGTGGTAACGGCGGTTTTGTGATGCTAACCGGTGAAGTGGGCACTGGAAAAACCATGGTGAGCCGTGCTGTTTTGTCAGACTTGCCTGATGAAATGCACGTTGCCTATGTGCTCAATCCGACATTGAACCGCATTCAATTATTACAAACCGTTTGTGATGCATTTAAGTTAGAAGTGGAAAATGATCAGGACCACAAAAAATTATCCGATGCGTTGCAAACTTTTTTGATTGAAAGTCATCAAAAGAATGAAAGTTGCCTTTTAGTGGTCGATGAAGCTCAGTTGCTAGATGCAGAAGCGCTTGAACAGCTGAGGTTGTTCACAAATATTGAAACCAATGATAAAAAGTTGTTACAGATTATATTGATTGGGCAACCAGAGCTTCAAGAAAAGTTAGCGACTAGGGAGCTGAGACAATTAGCTCAACGCATCACGGCTCGTTATCACCTGTTACCATTGAGTGAAGTTGAAACCGCTGAATATATTAACCATCGAATAAGGGCCGTTGGCGCGCCAAGACCGCTATTTGATAAGAAAGCAATTAAAGCCATTTATAAATATGCATCGGGTACACCGCGTTTGATTAATTTATTGTCAGATAGGGCATTAATGGGCGCGTTTTCAACAGGTGAGTTAGTGGTAAACAAATCAATTGTCAAAATGGCAGCAAAAGAAGTGATTGGTGCAAATAGTACAAATTCGAGTGCTTCATTGTTTTGGAACTGGTTACCTTTTGTCGGTAAAAAAAGTTAAATGTGCTCATTAATGGCTAAGGTTTATAAGTGACGTTTTTATATAAAGCCTTGTTAAAAGAACAAGCAACAGAACAAGCCAAATCAGAGTCTAATCCAGGCTCTAATTGGCAAACAGATAAACCACAATGGCAGTCTGAAAAGACATCAAGCGGGCACGATTCTTCTTGGGCCCAGGACGCTCAGGCGAACCCAAATGCGTGGGCAGCTCAAGCAACAAACCCCATGCAATGGTACGGGCAATCTAAAGAGGCTAATTCAAGTCATGGCTGGCATTGGAGTGCTTGGTTAATTGTGGGTCTATTACTATTGATAGTGGGAGCTTTGTCTGGGTATTTGTTAGGAGTACAACCTTGGCAGAAACAACCTTTCAATAACTCGCACAATCTAGTAGGTGTAAGTTCCCCAAAAGGCGGTAATCAAGGGATTGGAGGTACACAGGACAAGACAAATGACGTTAGTTCAAGTGGCTCTACTGTAGTAAATGAAGCAAATACGATTTCTCTATCAGCTCAGTTTGAACAAGCCGAAGCCGCTGCTCTTGGAAACACTGAGATGGCAGATTCTGTTGAATCCGAAGATTCGGAACCTATGTTTGCGGCTCAAAATGGTAAAGTTTTGCCCGAGCAAGCGACTCCTTCACAGGTACCAACTGGTCTACCTCAGTCGCAAAGCTTGGCGTCAGAAAAGAATACGCTAGCAGTTGCCGATTCTGTGCAAGAAAAGCCGATAACTATTGATGATTACGCACCGACAAATGTCGGAATTGATGATGTACCAGATGAGCTGAAAGTTGCCTTCGAGCAGGCGGTAGCAGAGCTTGAAGCAGAGCAAGGTCAAGATATAGAGCCTTCGGATAATAGCTTTGTAGTTGAAACAGACTCCACTTTAACCGACATCAATTCATTGACAGAACAGGAACAAGCAGGCATACCTCAGCTGTTTTATCAAATGCACATTTATGCATCAGAGCCGGCTTCTCGCTGGATCAAAATCAATGACAAAACACTTTATGAAGGTGAATACCTCAACAAAAATTTAAAGCTTGTTGAAATTCGTCAAGACATCGTGGTTTGGGAAACTAGATACCGTCGATTTAGCCAAGTCGCACTGCAAGACTACCTGTAGGTTACAGGTAGTTTTCTGCATAAATGCCTCGTTTGTTGCCGTAATATACCCCTTCAATTTCATCATTGAGCTGAGTGCCTAAGTCTATTACTTTGGGTTTGATATGATGACTCATATTCGCGTTATAAATGATTTTTACATTTGGTCTAAGGTGATTACCGGTATTGTCCAAAACAAGTCCAACCTTGCCGCTTTTTAATAATACCAATGTCCCTGGAGGATACACGCCAATGTTGTGAATAAAGCGTTGTAGCATGTCATTGTCGAACTCGTTGTCGAGTTTCATTAATTGACGGTAGGCTTGTAATACACCTAATGGTTTACCACCGCTACTAACTCTGGTTAAGGTATCAAACTCATTAACAATACAAAAAATTCGAATCGCATCATTGAGGTCCGTTAGCTTGGCACCATTAGGGTAGCCACTGCCATCGAGGCGCTCGTGGTGCATTTGAATAACCTCAAGCGTTTCCTTGGTTAAACTACCAACGGTTGATGCGATTTCTACGCCTTTGTTGACGTGTTCGGTAACCAAAAAGTCGTTTTCTGCACGTTGCGCTTCAGTAATATCTTTGCCATTTGGGTTTTGAATACTAGCATCCATGTTCAACTTACCAATGTCATGCAGTAAAGCGCCCATTACCCAGCTTTGTGCGTCTTCTGGTGGCCACTTCATTTTGCGTAACATAGCTGCAAAGTAGGCAGCGCAGCGCAGGGCATGGCCGACTTGATGATCGGGGTAGTAGGTGGTACGGACAATAGCCAGAGCGGGTGCCATGTTTCGGTATATAGATGCAATGAACTCCATCGCAGCAAAGTGTAAGGCATTGACATCGAATAAGTTGTTAGAGCGGATATGGTTGAAACTAGTGGTTAATGCTTGAGTCAACTTTTCAGTCGACTCTTTGGCACTTTCAATTTCTACATCAAACTTGGTTCGGCCAAAAGTGTCTTTAAAACTGAAGTTATCTTCTTCAACTTGTTGGTTATCTTCACCAAGGTCCACTGTGACGGCGACAATGCCTTTAGCGACCATTTCATTGATCATTTGTTGGCTTTTAACCCAGCCCGAACTGGCCACCTTGACGTGGCCAAGCTGTGATGAAATATCAACAACATACTGACCAGGTTTTAACTTGGTAATTGGAATTCGTTGTAGCCCTTCGCCCATCTTTCCTTTGAACCTTTAATTGTCGATTAACAACTCAGCCATAATCTTATTTATGTCTATGCCAAACTCTTCTGGTTTAACACTGTTTTCAATTTCATCCTCTATGCCTGGTGCTCCCAAGTCAATCGTTTTTGAAGGGATGTAAGCTTTTGAATTAATACTATAAAAAACCTGAATGACCGGGCATAAAGGGTTTACAAAGTTAGACTTAGTAACAATACCAAGCTTATTGCTTTTAGTTTTAATGAGAGTACCAACGGGGTGTATGCCCATGCAGTTTATAAACTCGGCGACTAAATTAGAATCAAATGCCGAGCCACTTTCTTTTCGCAAAATCTTAAATGCCATAATTGGGGTTCTGGCATTTTGATAAACACGCGAGGCTGTTATTGCATCGTACGTGTCACAAATGCTGATCATTCTTGCGTACATACTTAATTCATCGGCATTTTTGTTGTTTGGATAACCCGAACCATCAAGTCGTTCGTGATGATCACCAACCACTTCAAGAATAATAGGAGACAGTCCCTCAGACTGTTTAATAATGTCATAGCCTAAGGTTACGTGTTGACGCATAATTGCCATTTCGTCATCCGTTAAACGACCTGGTTTGTGCAATACCTCATCAGGAATATTGATTTTACCTAAGTCATGTAACAAAGCGCCGGTGGCTAGTTGGTGGATAATGTCTTGTTCGATTTGTAAGTGTTTTGCAAAAATCGTCATAATGATGGAAACGTTAATTGAGTGCTCCATCAAGTAATCGTCTTTTTGACGCATTCGCGTCATACAGGCAAGTGCATCTTGGTTGCGGAAAATAGAATCGATAAAGCCATCCGCCACATCTTTCATGCCTTGAGTGTCAATAGGCTTACCAGCTTGCATGTTTTTTAATGCTTGACGCTGTAAACTCTTGGCTTGGTTGTAGAGTTTTTTCGCTTTGCCGATTTCTTGGCTAAAACTCGCAGAGCCCTGATTGGTTTTTACAGTGGAAGGCGCTGGCGCCTGGTCTTCAGTGGGTTTTTCATGTTCACTTTTAGTCAGATCAACCATCACCTTTGATACGCCTTTTTGCGCGAGGTTTTTGATGGCCGCTTCAGAACGCACAAATCCACCGGATTTAACTGAAAAACTTCCTTTCTGAGCAGTAACATCAGCAACAAACATCCCTGGCTGTAATTCGCTTACTGAAAATTCTTTTAACATGAGCTTGATAATATAGATTTCGTATATTGTAAAGTTAGCAGAAACGAAGAAGTAAACCTATTAAAAATATTGTCTAAATAGCCCCTTTTGGGTGCCTAACAATTGTCCTTCAAGGCCAAAGCACCTATAATGCACAGCCAAATTTTTCAACACAGGTAAATCTAAGTCGTGTCTAAACCGATCCAAGCAATTCGTGGAATGAATGATATTCTGCCAAATGAAACTGCTCAATGGCAGCAAGTCGAGTCTGTATTACGCCAAACTGTTGCCAGTTATGGCTATTCGGAAATCCGCTTTCCAATTGTCGAATTCACTGATTTGTTTAAACGTTCGGTTGGTGAAGTAACTGACATCGTTGAAAAAGAAATGTATACCTTTGAAGATCGCAATGGCGACTCATTAAGCCTACGCCCAGAAGGGACGGCGGTTTGTGTTCGCGCTGCAAACCAAGGTGCATTATTGTATAACCAACAGCAACGCCTTTGGTACACAGGTCCAATGTTCCGTCACGAACGCCCTCAAAAAGGTCGCTATCGTCAATTCCACCAATTTGGTGTTGAGTCATATGGCTTTGCGGGTCCTGATATGGACGCTGAAGTGATTATGCTTTCTGCTCGTCTGTGGCAGGCATTTGGTATTACCGAACATCTTCGTCTGGAAATTAATTCATTAGGCACAAATGAAGCCCGAGCCTACTACACTGCAGCCTTGGTTGAATTCTTAAAGCAACACGAAGCTGAATTAGACGAAGACTCAAAACGTCGTCTTGGAACGAACCCTCTTCGCATCCTAGATAGCAAAAACCCAGATGTTCAAAAGTTACTAGAAAACGCACCACGTCTATCTGAGCATTTAGATGAAGAGTCAGCGGAAATGTTCGAAGAGCTTAAAGCGCGCTTAGATGCAGCTGGCATTAAATATGTTGTTAACGAACGATTGGTACGCGGTTTAGATTACTACAATCGAACTGTTTTTGAGTGGGTAACAGAGAGCTTAGGCGCTCAAGGTACGGTACTTGCTGGTGGTCGTTATGACGGTTTAGTAGAGCAACTTGGCGGTAAATCTACGCCAGCAGTTGGTTTTGCAATGGGTATCGAGCGTTTGGTTTTATTATTGCAAACTTTAGAGATTTTAAAGGAACCAACGTCTGATGCGGATGTCTACGTTGTAGCATCAGGCAAGGCAGCAGAATTAAAAGCAGTTGAAATTGCCGAGCAATTACGACATTCTGCGCCTTCGATTAGAGTTGTAAATCACTGTGGTGGTGGTAACTTCAAGAAGCAAATGAAGCGTGCTGACAAGCTAGGTGCACAAGTAGCACTTATCCTTGGTGAAGATGAAGTTAATAATCAACAAGTCACAGTGAAGAATTTGAAAGTCCATGGTGAACAACAGACCGTGGCTTGGGCTGATGTAGCAGGTGCTGTATCTAGCCTTGTTCAATAGTCTTAAAATTAAATAAGAATTTGAGTTGAGACGGAGTGCTCAACGTCGTAACAAATAATGAGGTTGTAATGGAAATTTACTCAACAGAAGAACAACAAGAAGAAGCAATCAAGAAATTTCTAAAAGAAAACGGTGTTCAGATTGTCGTTGGTGCCGTTTTAGGTCTAGCGGGCTTTAGTGGTTGGAACTATTACGTTGATAGCCAACTTGAAGCACAAGAACAAGCCTCAATCGAATATGACAAGTTTGTTGAAGTAGCTTCAGCTGAAACAGCTAAAGTCGACACTGTAAACGCAGAATTAAAATCATTTGTAGATGCACACGGTGAAACGGGTTATGCAATTTTTGCTAACCTAATCGCAGCTAAAACGGCGGTAGAAGCAGGCGATTTAGCAACGGCTGAATCACGCCTTAAAGCGGCAGAAACTGCAACGACTGAGCCGAGCTTAAAGGCATTAGTTGGTACTCGTTTAGCGCGTGTTCAAACTGGTTTAGGTAATTATGATGCTGCTCTTAGCACGTTAGATGCAATTAAAGCAGAAGGTTTTGAAGCAAACGTGTCTGAGCTGAAAGGCGATGTATATGTGGCTCAAGGTCATACTGATAAAGCACGCCAAGCGTATCAAGCCGCTGCTGATAAAGGTGGCCTAGAGGGTAACAACGTATTGAAGATGAAGCTTCAAGACTTGGCTCAACCTGTCGTGGTTGCACAAACCGAAACATCAGCAAGCTAAGGTCTCCAGTATGAGCATGAGTGGGTTAAGCAAACAAGCCAAGAAGTTTGCAAAATTGGCGCTAGTATCGACGTTGTCGGTAGCTGTGCTAGCTGGCTGTGAATCAAATGAAGAAAATGAAGCGACCCGAATTGCCGAACTTGAACCAATTAACATCAAACGTCACGTTGATGTGGAATGGCGCGAGCAAACGGGCAGTGGTGTTGACAATTACTTCTCTAATCTTTCGCCAGTTGTTGTAGGCGATGTTATTTTTGCGGCCGGTCGTGACGGACAAGTCGTCGCGTTAGACAAGTTAACAGGCGATGAGATTTGGGCGTCAGATACACGTCAAAACCCACCATCTTTATGGGATACCTTAACCTTTGAAACAGTTGAGAGCGATAAGTTAAGTGGCGGTATCACGGCCGCTTATAACAACCTCTATATTGGTTCAGAAAATGGCTTTGTCATCGCTTTATCTCAAGAAACGGGTGAAGTGTTATGGCGTCAAAAGGTTCGCGGTGAAGTCGTAGCGGCGCCAGGATATGGCGAAGGTTGGATTGCGGTGACCACCACATCAGGTGTCGTAACAATGTTACACCCTGATACGGGCGAGCAGCGCTGGGAACTAGAAACCGACGTTCCTGCTTTAACATTACGTGGCACGTCAGCACCGACTGTTGCCAATGGTGGTGTTTTGATTGGCACAGCAACCGGTAAAGTCAGTGTTGTTATTGCAGATAAAGGCTTACCTGCATGGGAAGCACAAATCGCGGTAGTGGATGGTGCAACTGAATTAGACAGACTGGTTGATGCAGATTCTCAACCGATTATTTCGGGCCCAGACGTTTACGCAATTGCTTACAACGGAAACCTAGCGGCAATTGACTTTAGAAACGGCCGTATTAAATGGAAACGTGAATATTCGTCATACCGTAACCTCTCATTGGAGTCGGGCACTTTATACCTGACGAACGACAAAGGTTACGTATCAGCCGTTGATTCTGCTGCTGGTAGTGAAAAGTGGACTAATACTGACTTCTATAACCGCCGTTTGACTCAGCCTGTTGTTTATAAAGATACGATTGTAGTGGGTGACTTTGAAGGTTACTTCCACTTTTTAGATAAAAATACTGGTGAAGTGGTTTCGCGTTATAAGCTCGATGATATTGATTATTCGGCTTATCACTGGTTTGTGAGCTGGTTTACCAGTGAAGATCGCAGAGCTTATACGGCACCTGTCGTAGACGGTGACTTACTCTATGTTCAGACAAGAGATGGCGAATTAAGCGCTTTACGTCTACCGTAATAAATAGTCCTAATTAAATAGGCTTTGTCTCCGTTTTGGTGGCAGAGCCTTTTGTTTTTATATATACCTGGTTTGTTGGTCAACAAATGGTCCGATAAATCAATAATTTGAGGTGAATTCATGCTTCCTGTTGTGGCCCTTGTTGGTCGTCCAAATGTTGGTAAGTCAACGTTATTTAATCGCTTAACCAAAACGCGTGATGCGTTAGTGGCTGACTTTCCTGGTTTGACCCGTGACCGTCGTTATGGTCAAGCAAGTTACGAAGACAACAACTTTATTGTGGTAGATACAGGAGGTATTGATGGCACTGAGGAAGGAATCGAAATTGAAATGGCCGAACAGTCGCTTTTAGCGATTGAAGAAGCCGATGTTGTTTTGTTCTTAGTTGATGCAAGAGCAGGTTTGACTGTCGCTGATGAAGCAATTGCTGAGCATTTACGTAAAAAAGACAAACCAACATTCCTCGTTGCGAACAAAGTAGATGGTATAGATGGTGACTCGTTCAGTGCTGAGTTTTATTCGTTAGCATTAGGCGAAGTTCATCAAATTGCAGCAGCTCATGGCCGCGGTGTTGCTGCACTGTTGGACCGTTCTTTAATTCCTGTTGTTGAGCGTTTAACTGAAGAATTCGAAGCAGAAATGTCAGAGTTGGAACAAGCTGAGCAATTTGTTGAATCTTTAAATGCTGACGAGTCTGACGATGAAGCCTCGGTCGCTCACGTTAAAGCACTGCCTGATGTTGAGTCGGCGGAAGAAGGTGACGAAGAGGAAGCCATTCCTTTTAAAGATGTACCCATTAAGTTTGCATTAATTGGTCGTCCAAATGTTGGAAAGTCAACACTTACTAACCGTATGTTAGGTGAGGAACGCGTCGTTGTTTATGATATGCCAGGAACAACTCGTGACTCTGTTTATATTCCGATGTCTCGTAATGACCAAGATTACATTATTATCGATACTGCGGGTGTGAGACGTCGTGGCCGTATCAAACAAGCCATTGAAAAGTTCTCTGTGGTTAAGACACTACAAGCAATTGAAGATGCCAACGTTGTTTTATTGTTACTCGATGCGCGTGAAGGTATTTCAGACCAAGACTTAAGCCTGTTAGGTTTTGCACTAAACGCAGGGCGATCAATTGTTATTGCGGTTAATAAGTGGGATGGTTTGGACCAGGGGGTGAAAGACGATGTTAAACGCGAACTAGACCGTCGTTTGGGCTTTATCGACTTTGCACGTGTTCACTTTATTTCAGCATTACACGGCACTGGTGTCGGTCATTTATACGAGTCTATCGTTGAAGCATACAACTCTGCCACTAAGCGTATTTCAACGTCTATGGTTACACGTATCATGAAAATGGCACAAGACGATCACCAACCACCAATGGTTCGAGGCCGTCGTATTAAACTGAAATACGCACACGCAGGTGGTTACAATCCACCACGTATCGTCATTCACGGTAACCAAGTCGAAGACTTACCAGATTCATACAAGCGTTATCTGATGAATTACTATCGCAAAGCGTTGGATGTAATGGGCACACCAATCAAAATTGAATTTAGAGAAGGTGAAAACCCATTTGAAGAGAAAAAACACAAATCTCTGACACTTTCACAGCAGCGTCGTGCGGGTGGTTTTATAAAACGTCACCGCAACCGATAGTTCTCTATCCAACTTAGTTGTTCATTTCAAAGCCAACCGCAAAGGTTGGCTTTGTTGTTTGTAGGTGATATTCTCCGATAACTTAATTTAACCAAGTTGTGTCTGGATGGCGCCTTTTATTGCGAGAAGTAGGTAATGAGAGACCTTATTGACAATTTTCCCAAACAACATAAATACGCACTAGCAGCTGCGTGTGCGCTATTGTTTATCATGCTTTTATTGCCATCTGAAGACGCAGAAGCCTCCAAAAGTGTTAAATACATCGCTGCTGATTATCAAGAATTAGCCGTTGGTGAAGAATACCCTCTACCACTTAACATCAAGCCTGCTGAATATAGTCCTTTGTCATCTTTGACAACCAAACAAGTACGTATCAAATCAGGTGACTCGCTAGCGGTGTTATTCAAACGTGAAGGTGTTCCGCAAAAAGACATGTTGGCGGTGACTCGTTCGGGGAAGCTCGCTCAACAGTTTACTAAATTAGTACCTGGCAAATACCTTACATTCAAATTTGACGAGCAAAACAAACTCGTCGAATTACATTATGCTCACGAAGCGGCCGCTGGTGTTGTCGCAAAACGCGATGAAACGAATAAATTTGTGACTGAAATTGAAGAGCGTGAAACGGTTATTACCGAGCGTTATTTTGAAGGCCAAATTGAGTCTAATTTCTGGAACGCAGGTGTCATGGCTGGACTGAACGACAAGCTGATCATGAACTTGGCTAATGTGTTCCAATGGGATGTCGACTTTGCTCTAGATATTCGCAAGGGCGATGAGTTTTCTGCATTGGTTGAACAGATTTTTATCGATGGTGAGTTTGTTGGATATGGCGAAATATTAGCAGCCGAATTTACCAATCAAAACGAAGAGTTTAAAGCCGTTCGTTACGCAGATGGTCGTTACTACACGCCAGAAGGTGATAGCATGCAAAAAGCTTTCTTGCGTGCCCCTGTCAACTTCAAATATATCAGCTCTAACTTTACCAAGCGTCGTTTTCACCCAGTACAAAAACGTTATAAAGCACACCGTGGCGTTGATTACGCAGCTGCAACAGGAACACCGGTTTATGCGGCAGGTGATGGTCGAGTAATTAAAGCTGGATATGACCGATTCAATGGTCACCATGTATTTATTGAACACGGCGGTGGCATCACAACTAAGTATATTCACTTTTCTAAACGAAAAGTTAAAAAAGGCCAGCGTGTAAAACAAGGCCAAACTATCGGCTTAGTTGGTGCTACAGGTTTGGCGGCAGGCCCTCACTTACACTACGAATTCTTAGTTAACGGTGTTCATCGAAATCCAAGAACGGTTTCACTGCCAAAATCTAATCCAATTTCGAAAAGTGAAAGGAAAGCGTTTTTAGCATTAGCCGAAAAGCGCACAAGCCAACTTAGCCATAACAAGCGCTTGTTACTAGCAATGCGCTAAAACAGCGCAACTGAGAAGGGGAACTCATGGCCGATCCAAACAACGATACAGGCAACGAGTACTATCTCGGTATTATGACCGGCACCAGTTTAGATGGTGTCGACATTGCGCTAATAAGTTTGACACCAGATAACGGCATTGACGATCTTACGTTAGTTCATAGCAGAGCTTTTCACTTACCTGAATCTCTAACCGATTCACTGGCTGAGCTAAGTCAGCCTGAATTTCAGCCCGCTTCTTTAATTCAAATTAAAAGTCTTGAACAAGCCTACACATTGGCGATTGCCGACTGTGTAAATGCGTTTGTCAGACATTTAAACTGGTCACAGCCTATTAAAGCAATTGGCTGTCACGGTTTAACTATTTGTCATCATCCAAATTCTAGTCCTACAGAAGGTTTAGAGCAGGGGTTTTCATGGCAGTTATTAGATGGGTCGTTACTTGCTGCCAAAACTAAGCTGGACGTTGTGTACGATTTTCGCAGCAAAGATGTCGCATTAGAAGGACAAGGCGCACCTTTAGTGCCTCCTTTTCACCAACAGCTATTCCAATCGATAAAGGCACCTGAAGGGGGCAGAGTAATTTGTCTGAATTTAGGCGGCATTGCGAATCTTTCTTATTGGGATAAAAATGGTTGCTATGGATTCGATACAGGGCCAGCAAACACGTTAATGGACCAGTGGACTCAATTGTATTTGCAGCAGCATTACGACGCTGATGGACAGTGGGCTGCACAGGGGAATATGTGTGGTGAGTTACTCGAACATTTACTTAATGATCCCTATTTTAAAAAGCCTGCCCCAAAGAGCACAGGTAAAGAAGTCTTTAATTTGGATTGGCTGAAACAAAAATTAGCAAATTATTCAGACAAATCGAAACAAAGTTGTGGCAAGATGAAACCGGTCGATGTACAAGCAACCTTGTTGCACCTCACTGTTCGGACTATCGCTGAACAAGTCGAGCGGATTTCACCAAACGGCATTTTGATTTGCTGTGGCGGTGGTGTTCGTAATTCCCAGTTAATGGCGAGTTTGGCGCAATACCTTCCTGAGTATGAGGTTAAAGCGAGCAACGATTTTGGTATCAGTAGCGATGACATGGAGGCAATGGCATTTGCCTGGTTAGCGTATTGTCGTGTAAACGAGATGTCTGCAGGTAAAGCGTCGGTAACAAAAGCCAGTCGGGATAGTGTATTAGGTGCATGGGTTAGTGCTAAATAAAACAGAACACGGTTAAAAAAACACGTGTAAAACAATAAAAATAATAAATTAAGTTGGGTTTAACATTGTCGTACTCTCTTCAATCTTTTTTCAAAGCCATCGCGTTTCCAGTCGTATTATTTGTCGCCGTGATCAGTTCAGTGGAAATGGGTATTGCTGATCTGACTCCATGGCAAGACATCATTTTGCAAACGCCATTTTTGTTGTTTATTGCCACAATCATTCTGGCGTTAAGATTTAATCAAACCCGCGTCATTTATATTGTGTTATTTTTGGCTTTAGCTTGGGCCAGCACAGGTAAAGTAGAAAATATCGACTATTTTTCGTTTCATCCGAGTCTGTTTTTTATCTCCCAATTGTTAGTTTTGATGGCCTTTAGTTTTGATCAAAACAAAGTAGTTTGGGGCCGTCATGGTCTATTCCGAATTCTTGTTTTGTTTGCGCTTTTAGCCTTTAACTATCGCTTCAATCAATCCATCACGATCAACGAATGGCTGTCCCTGCAGGTGTATCCTGTCAGTAAAGAAGCTACGATTTCACCTTATTTTCAGATTGAGTTTTTGGTCTCGGCAGTGTGTTTGTTTACCTTGGCCATTCGCCAACTTATGAAACCAAGTCAGTTAAACGCCAGTATTTGGGCGCTAGCATTTGGTGTTATTGTGATGAACTTCGGTGATTTTACTTATCACACTATCATTTTGAGTTACTGTTTATTTGGCGTTTTGATCATTCACGCGGTGTTGACTGATTCCTATCAAATGGCGTTTTCGGATGAATTGACTGGCTTGGCGGCAAGGCGTGCCTTATTGCAATCGTCAATCAGTCTTGGCAAAAAGTACACTGTTGCAATGATGGACGTCGATCACTTTAAAAAGTTTAACGATACATACGGTCACGATGTGGGCGATCAGGTATTACGCCTAGTGGCTAGTAAGATAAACGGCGTTAAAGGCGGTGGCAAAGCTTATAGGTACGGTGGTGAGGAATTTACTATCGTTTTTCCAAACAAGTCTGTGGCATACGCAATACCTTATTTGGAACAAGTCCGTGAAGATATTGCTAACTATCAAATGGCCATTCGAAGTGATGACAGACCCGAAGACAAAAAAGAGGGCAAGTCCTCTCGTAAGAAGTCATCGTCCGCCAGTAAGTTCGTGAACGTGACGATAAGTATTGGTGTAGGTGAGCGAGAGGGTGACCTAAAAGAGTTTGACCAAGTCCTCAAACGAGCCGATGAAGCACTGTATCGCGCCAAACAAGCGGGCCGAAACTGTCTGGCGGAGTGATCTCTGCCAGCCCATTCTAAATCTAGAAATAAAGCGTTTTGGCGCTTGAATCCCTTCATTTACTGCGTCAATTTGACGTCCCGGTTGAGTGTCAAATCTAATTAATTTAATTAGCGGATATTGAGTCACCTAGCAATGGCTTGACTACTATTTGAGCTTGTTTTAACTTTTTAGAATATTCGTGAGTATTAAAGGGAAATTTTTATGAGTAAAAACGTGTGGGCACCTAAAGCCATAATGGTTATTTTCGTATTTATGGCGTTGGTCTTTTTAGGAACAGGCTTTTATGATTATGCTTTGAAAGAGATTGTTTTATCTGAGCTGTTAAAGACTATTGGAGCTGCCGCATTATTGTTTGGCTTGTCACTGAGACCTGAATTACTTTTAGCTCCGATTAAGTCTCTAAAAGTTGGGGAGAAGCCTGTGACGGTTGGGCCAGCTTACCTGAGCGATAGCCTTTTATTTGGCGGAATAATTATTTTTGGTATTGCTTACTTTTTATAAGAGTTTGCTGGGTTTAAAATTAATGAACTGCGATATCGAGTTATAAACTCTGTAATATGCATCTATATTAAATCAACGTACTTTCTAAGCCTCAATTTTAAAATTGGGGCTTTTGAGTATTTGGACCATACTTATCTCTGTATAAACAAGGAGATAATATGGAAGATACTGGTCTCAACTTAGATCTCATCTTATTCAATTTTAAGCAAATAGGCATAGCCTTTGTGTTATCTCTGCCCATCGCATTTAATCGAGAACTCCATAATAGCGGAGCTGGACTACGTACCTTTCCTTTAGTTTCAATCGCGACCTGTGCGTTTATGTTAGTCGGCATGACACTATACGAAGACTCTGTTGCAGAGGCGAGAATTATGCACGGATTGATTACTGGCATGGGATTCATTGGTGGCGGGGCTATTTTTAAAGCGGGAAATGGTGTGAATGGTACTGCGACGGCAGCTGGAATTTGGAATACAGGTGCGATTGGAATTTCGGTTGCCTATTCCCGATACGAGATTGCATTGGTGTTGACGGTGATCGGATTTTTGATCTTTCAGTTTTCAGGTCTTTTTAAAAAGAAAATGGACTGTATTGATGAAGAGGCGCCTAAAGGCGCCCCGGAAGATGACTCAAGTGATAACTCAAAAGAGAAAGGCTAGGTCATACTAACTGTTGGTTGTATGAATAAAGCCAAGTGTTATCCTTTAAATGGACAGGTTTGCATTAGATACATTTCATGAGATTTGGCACTGTAGGCAAACTTCTTCATGTTTTTATGTATCGCATCAAAGGACTTATCAATGTCCAACTCGTTCTTAGCTGCGACAACAGGGCCAACTCCTTCAGGCAGCAAGTTCTGGCCTGCAAGGACCGCCATCCAGTTCTCTTGCTTAAACAACTCTTTATCATGAATTATTAAGTGCCCATGCTCTTTGTATAGCGCCAGGCGCTCTTCTAAGCTCTTAGGTAATGACATTGACTGGCAGTAACGCCAATATTCGCTGTCGTCCCGCTCTGTGGCTTTGTAATGCAAGATAATAAAATCACGGATCATTTCATATTCATTTTGAGCTTCATGATTGTAGGTCTTGATCAATTGCTCACTCACCTGTTTGGTCGGGAATAATCTCACTAAGCGCATGATGGCAGTCTGAATCAAATGAAGACTTGTGGACTCTAGTGGTTCTAAAAAGCCAGCCGACAGTCCAATCGCCAAGCAATTGTGTTTCCATACTTGTTGACGCTTACCGGTACGGAATTTTATGAAATTCGGTTCGGTAATGGTGGGTCCTTCAACGCTGTTTAATAAAGTTTCTAACGCTTCTTCATCAGTCATGTGTTGGCTTGAGTAGACATTACCATTGCCCATTCGGGTTTGCAGAGGAATACGCCATTGCCAACCCGCATGGTGAGCGATAGAGCGCGTATACGGACTGACTGATTTCATGTGGGCGGTTTGAATGGCAACGGCTCTGTCATTAAGTAGCCACTTAGACCAAGAGTCAAATTCTACGCCTAGCGTATCACCGAGCAGTAAGGCTCGTTGACCACTGCAGTCGATAAAGAAGTCTGCACTTAACGTCTCACCACTTTCTAACTCGATACTACTGATATAGCCAGTGTCGTTAGAAGTGTTTACCTGAGTGATTTTACCTTCATGGCGAGTAACCCCAAGGTTTTCACTAAATTGACGAAGGAACTCGGCATAACGACTCGCGTCAAAGTGAAAAGCATAGTCATATCGCGAACCTAATGAACTAGGGTCTTTATCTGGTTGTTGGAATTTGTTGTTTTCAGCCAAATGCCAAGCTATAGAGTACTCTTCAAGCTCTTTATAACTTTGGCCTGCGGCTTTTTTGGTTAGTGTGTCTTTGAGCCAAAAATATGGAAAAGACATGTAGTCAAAGTCAACGCCAAAACTGCCAAAAGGATGCATATAGCGGTGATCTTTATGACGCCAATTTTCAAACTGTATGGCGAGTTTGATACTGCCGTTACAAAAGGATAAAAATTCATTTTCGTCGATACCCAATAGTCGATTAAAGTTTTGAATCGGTGGAATAGTGGCTTCACCGACACCAATCGTGCCGATTTGTTCGGACTCAACTAAGGTAATCTTGATGGAGCTACCAAGCTGTTTTGCCAACATTGCTGCTGTCATCCAACCAGCCGAGCCGCCACCAACAATGATGAGACTTTGGATATGAGCGTTTTGATTTAACGGTTGTTGATACTGTGACATGATTTTTAATTCTTTTTATTTTGTTAAATCTTACCGAACTTGGTATTTGGCACAAACAAAAACTGCCGCAAAAGCGGCAGTTTTATTCGTGAGCTTCACATTGCTCTTACGCGTTGTTTATGGCATCGCCATTAGAACTTAGCGTTAAGACCAACGTAGAACTGACGACCGAAGTACTGAAGTGTACCCGTTGCCGCTTGAGAGCCAAAGTAAGAACGGTTTGGTTCGTCCGTTACGTTGTTTATAGAGAATACACCCTGTAGCTCTTCAGAGAATTGGTAAGACGCTTGGAAGTCAACAACTAGCTCTTCTGCGAAGAACGCTTTTTGTTGATCGCCGATAGCGATTTGGTTACCAACGTACTCTTCACGGTAACGTGCATTCACACGAGTCGAGAACGTTTCGTCATAGTCATAGAACACCGTCGCTGACCATACACGAGGCGATAAGAATGGGTATGGTGTTGTTTCGTCACCAAGACCAGATACCGCTTCAAACTCAGACGTAACTTCTGAATCTGTGTAAGAGTAAGAGGCACTTACACCTAAACCTTTCCACAAATCAGGTAAGAAGTTAAACGTTTGTGTATAAGCAACTTCGAAACCGCGGAAGAAACCGCCTTTACCGTTGTTTAACAATACTGAGTAGTCACCTGGAACTACTGGCGTACCCTTAGTAGGGTTGATTGCCGGAACTTCAATGCCGTCCGCTTCGAAGTCGTAGTCTTGGATTGTTACTTTCTCAGGGAAGTTCTCGATGTCTTTGTAGTATAAAGCAAAGACAAACGCGCCTTCTGTTTCTGTGAAGTAATGCTCATAAGAAAGGTCGAACTGAGTTGCGTAGAATGGACGAACTTCTGGCGTCGTATCACGATTTAAGTCGGCTTCTTGAACTGACTTATCAAACTCATCTGGGTTGTATGACCAAGCACCACTTACCGCCATATCAGCCATGTCTGGACGAGACATTACTTTTGCCGCAGCAAAACGCAATTGGTCATTGTCAGACAATTGGAAGTTTAAGTTAAGTGATGGAAGGACATCAGTAAACTCTTCGCTTAATGTCGTGTAGTTGTAAGTGCGTTTGGTTACACCTAGGTCATCCGTAATCGGGTCACCTTCACCTGCAACGATTGGGTCTTCAACACCATGAGCTGTTTGTGTCGTACGAATAACACGAACACCTACGTTACCAGAAACAGGGTAGCCCATGAACTCAGTGTCGATATTACCTTGGAAGTAAGCGGCAAGTGTTTCTTCTTCGATTTCACTTTCTTGCCAAATCGTCCAATCGTAGCGCCAGTCTTGGTATGCATTAGTGTCTTCATTACCTAGCCAAACACGTTCGATGTAGCTGTTATCAACCGAGATGAACGCTGGGAAGTTCGCGAAATCACCTTCTAACTGTACAACTTTGTACTCGCCTTCTTTAAGCTTGTAAGGGCGGTACGTTTCAGATTCGATTGGGTTGCCATCGGCGTCATACGCTAAGATGTAGTTACCGTTACGTAAGTTTACACCGTAACCTGCGACTTCACCGTAGTTGTAGGCTTGACGTTTGTTCTGATAAGAGCGGTCGGCAATACGAATACCTGTCTCAAATGATGAGAAGTACTCGTTATCTAGCGCGTAGTTTGCATCGATAGCAAAAGAGTTAGACTCGTTATTCTCTAAATGAGGGTATTTTTCTAACGATGTAACCATTGCACGGTTAGGGTCTGTTAATGCCTGCGTAATGTCTTGATTGAAAGACAAGTTTGGCAAGTTTAGACCATTTGTTTCGACATTAACGACGATATCGTCCGTAACCACTGGGTTTGTTACGTTTGCGTCTTCAAAAATTGCTAAACGCATAACTTCATCGCGGTAATCTGACTCACCTTCAGAGTGCGCAAGGTCAAACTCTACGATTAAATCATCGTTTACAATCCACTCTGCATTCACACCAAATGACATTACTTCACTTTCAGTTGTGTTGTCATCTGCTTGAGTTTGCATTGTTAACGTGTTTGAGAAACGCGGGTATGGAGGGTTAGGGTTAACATCGCCCTTATCACGGTAGTAAGTACCACCAACAATATATTCATCATTAGGTCCCGCTAAGATTGGCTTTTCAAAGTCAATGCTAGAACCATCTAGGATGCCACCAATACCATTTATACGGTAACCACGGTCGATACCTTCAGAGTCAAACTTAGAGTAAAAACCATCAACAGTAATAGTAAGGTCGTCACGAGGTACATAAGTTAATGAACCCATCAGACCTTGACGTAGCTCTTCACCACCACGAGCCATCAGCTCGAAGCCTTGAGGAACAACGTAGTAACCTGGCTCTTCACCAATCACATTGCCTTTTTCATCAAGAACCGGCTGAGTAATACCACCGTCTTGTGCACCGTCAAATGGCAATTTACCTAAACGAGGCTGGTAGTTAACAAATTGAGTTGAAATACGCGGTTGCTGAAGACGCGCGTAACCTAGAGAAACACCTAATGTTTCATCTAAGTATTTACCTTGGTAAGAAAGACTAAAACGGTTACCAAGTGGATCGGCATCCGGGTGCTCATCGGCTGAATCGTTGTAGCTCAGCTTAGTTTGGATACCAAATGTGTGTTCTTTTTCGTTTTCAAGTGCATTGGCAGTTTGAAGTTCGATTGAACCGGCAACACCACCTTCTACAAGAGACGCTTTTTGCGACTTGTATACTTGTACTTGATTAATTAATTCTGATGGGTACTGGTCAAACTGTACAGAACGACCACCTTGGTCTGTAACAACTTCACGGCCATTAAGGGTTGCGAATACGAAACCACCAGACATACCACGAATGTTTAATTCGCTTGATTGACCACCTGAACGGACAGCTGTTACACCAGGAAGACGAGAGATGGCATCTGCAATCGATACGTCAGGTAGTGCACCCATGTCATCGGCAGAAACAGCTTCGACAACTGTGTCTGAATAACGTTTAGTGTTTAATGATTCGATAAGGCTGCGTCGGAAGCCGCGTACTTCAATAACTTCGACGTCAGAATTGGCTTCTGCTTTTTTAGCTTCTGTTGTGGCCTTTGCGTTTTTTTCTACTTCTTCGTTCGCAAAAGTCGGCATCGAAGCGATAGTAACCCCGCCTAGCATTAATGCTAATGACAGAGCACTTGGCTTGAACTTTTTCATGTCTGTTCCTCAAAACAAGTTGTTGTTATGTTTTTGAAGAGTGTGGTTGTTAGTTTCGGACTGAACAATTCACTTTAAATAGCGTTTATATACACTTATAAAAATTATATTTTATGGCAACGTATGCAACAGTAAAGACTTGTAAGCCAGACTACAAGCTACATCTTGTTCGCATACGTATTCATAATGGCACACTATATATAGGTGTATACAAAGGCGGCGGGCTTATATAAATTCGTTATGTTGAGTGTATTGCATACAACGTTTTTTCGGACAGGTAATCAACCAAGCTGTAACTAGGCAACACCAATTACAGCGACAGTAAAAATACTAACAGGGTTTTTGTATTACCAACACTTGTTTTTGAGCCGTGGCAAGTGGACAAATTGACTAAATAGCACCTAATAACTAAACACGAGTTAATTGGAGTTATTTCCTATGAATTTCAAGTTAAAGCCTTTGTCGCTAGCTGCGTTAGCGACGGCTACAGTCTTATCTGGCTGTGGTACAGAGGAAGAAACCATCGATAAAGAAGTGGTTTTTGATGAAGCCACTAAGACAGGTCTTTGGTGTAAACTACCAGATATCGTTCAAACTGTTGATGCAGACTTTCACCCACTTTCTGAAAGTGAAGTTGAAAAGTTACAAGCAGTTGCTCTAGAAATTTCTTACCCAGATGGTGCAACCGAAGATGAAGCTGCGGCTTTTGCGGCATCTTTTAATCCTTACGAATTTGACTTCTCTGAAGTTGACCTATACCCAGTGTTAGGTTTAACAATGGAAGAAGAAGCTCGCCAAGTCATCGCGAAAGAAGAAGCGCGCCAATTCAAAATCGGTCAAAAGCAAGACGTTATCTTCGGTGACGGTTTTGATGAGTGGTTTGATGAATGGTTCGCGACCGTGCCAGAGACAGACTACCTTGGTAAATCTCAGCGTTTAGCAAAAGCGAAATTAGGCATGGAGTTGTCTCTATCGGCAGCAAACAATGGTGAAGAAGCGTGTTACACGCCACCAACAGAATGCCCTAACTACAAAGCATTAGACGAGTCAGGCACTTACGACTGTATCGTTCCTGAAGAAAACCCATTAGCAGATGACCAACCTGCAATTCCACAAGCGGCAATTGATGCATCTGCTGAAGGTAAAGCCGTGTTGTTCTTCCGTAAAAACGGTGAGCAAACTGCAGATAACTACGCTGACATTACTATTCATACGTGGAACAACGCTAACTGTACTGCATACGATGAAGAAACAAGTGTAACAGCTTGGGGTTCAGGTAAAGCAAGTACAGATATCGATGACAACTACGGTATGTACTGGATTTTAGACTTGGTTGCAGAGCCTTCAGCTTGTGGCAACATGATTGTTTATAACAAGTCAACTGGCGACAAGTTTATTACTCAAAACGATGCCATGATTCCACTTGGTAAATCAGGTGACGTAGTATTCCAAAATCCAGACAAGATTTCTTTCTTCCAAGAAGGAATTCCAGCTAACTTAATGGACGGTGCTTACCTAGCAAACCAACATCCATTATTAGGTGCTTCATCTGGTAGTAAGTCGTGTGACTGGGGTACAACTCTAGACGAAGCTGGCGAAGCTTGTGTAGGTCAAGCAATCCCTAACTGCCCAGAAGGCACTTATGCCGTTGGTGTAGGCCAGGTTGATATCGCATCTAAGTGTGTGGCTGAATTCGACCCAGAAACAACATTCTTACTTCGTGGTGGCTTTAATGATTGGGGTAACCCAACAGACGGCACTGAATTTGAAAAAGTAGCTGACGGTCAATACCGTAAACTATTCGAATACGGCGCTCACCCTGAAGGCGTAGAGCTAACGTTTGGTGCTGACGTTGAAGTTGAAGTTGAAACTGCGGCTGGTGCGACATTAACGTTCGTACAACCAGTTGATGACGAAGGTAACAATGTTGACTTTACACTTGATTTAGACAACATCCCAGCAAACACTGTATTCACTAGAGCAGATGGTACGGAAGTAACATTGGCAGCTGACGGTAATATGTTAATGCTTCCTGAAGGCGCTGAAACGCCAGAAGTGAAAGACTTAATGATCACTATCCCTGCTGAATCTGTGCTTAAACTTGCAGCTGGTGCAAACCACGGCGACTTTGCTTGTGAAACTGACTGTTTCACTTCATATAACTTTAAGATTGCTGACGCTGATTGGACAGAAGCAGCGACATACGGTGGTGTGAAAGGCGGTGACGCACTTGTTGTTGGCGGTGCAGCGAAAGCATTAACGGCCGGTGAAGGCGTAGGTCAAGACATTGGTATCAATATGCAAGATACTAGTGTTTACCAGTTCACATTTAATGCTGAGCAAGCATCTGATGCATCACTATCTGTTGCACAAGTGCCAGTGAAAGCGTTCCCTAGCCTTACAATCAATACAGACACAGTTGAGCTTAGCTTCAACAGTGGCAAGTACGTATTAGAAGGTCAGGCATTAACAGCTGGTACTTACAACCTGGTTATCGCTGACGAAGCAAATAGCTACGCAGTAGGTGTTGAAGCAGGTAACGAAGTACTTACTCTTGATACACCAGTTGACATCGTTGATGGTGGTGAAGCGATGAGCCTAACGATTGCAGAAGATGGCGAGTACGACTTTGTACTTGATTATTCAGACGCAAGCGCACCTACATTCACAGCAATTAAAGGTGTTCCATACGGTTCAAACGACATCTACATCCGCGGTACGATGACAGGTTGGGGTGACCCGGCTCCAGCAGAAGATCAAATGGTTTATAACAAAGAAGCACGTACTTACTCTGTTGTTTACGGCCTAGAAGCTGGTGCAAACCACAACTTTAAGTTTGCTAGCCAAGCTTGGGGTGGTCCAGTTGACCAAGGTTACGGTGCGTATACCTTCTCTACAGAAGGTGAAGAGGTAACTGATAACTTCGGTAACATGCAAGTTGTTCCTTCTAAATCTACGGCTTATCAATTTGTTATTGACTTCAATGGTAAAGCGAAAGGTGAAGTAAAAGTTGTTGAAGCACCGATCTACATCCGTGGTGGTATTTACGGTACAGGTGATTGGGCTGCTGATGAAACAATGCGTCTAAACTTTGAGCCTGCAACTGCTACTACAGACGATATGGAAGCAAGCCATGTTTACACAGGTGTTGTGACGACAACTGGTACTGGTTTCTTCAAGATTGCTGACGAAGGTTGGGGTGGTTCATTTGGCTTCAACTATGGTGCAAGTGCTGAGCAAGAAGCTGCTGGCACGAACGTAATTGAACTTGGTGTTCCAATGACGCTGACTGGTGGTAATGACTCTAAGAACATTAGCTTCCAAGAGCCAGCAGGCACGTACAAGTTTGTGTTTGATGACGTAAACAAAACACTTACGGTTACTGCCCAATAATTTAGTTTTGAAATTAATAAATACGAATTAGCGTTCGTACTTAGAACTAACAAAACCCAGCTTCGGCTGGGTTTTTTATTAACAAACTTTCACAATTCTTATACTGACATCTCTGACTCACTCACTAGACTATATCTTAGGCCAAAGGT